>JAKBSX010000069.1 GCA_021844725.1 Actinomycetes bacterium
ACGAGGAAAGAATAGATTGGGAACCTGGCGACACGATGTACATCCCCGCAGGAGCATGGCATCAGCATTTTGTAACCTCGGATGAACCCGGAATGGTAATAGCTATCAAGCCGCTCCCAATCCAGGAATATTTGGGAGAAATGAACATAACTTATAAAGGAGACGAGCCGACGTTCAACCATGAGTATCGACCCGGAACCTTCCTTGAAGAACTCAAACAAATTGGCAGAAATATCTAGCATTATTTGGCAGACATTCATATTGACACAGCTCGACCAACTCTCATGGATTGAATGAAGCTGCATTTTGACGTCAACTACAACCGACTTCAATTGCAAAACAAACGTTGTGGATAACCATTTCGGTAGCCGAGTTCCATCATTTGGATTCCTACTGTGTGGTCCTAAAGCATTCGCCGAAGCTCGGTCTGAACTAAGTAGACCAGGGTCAATTCCTGACCCGGATTGATCCTGGCTTCCTTAGTGAAATTGCGAACTTTTGCAATTCCAGCTTGATTGTCGGATTTCCACCTCGAAATTGCTTCTTCTGTGTCGGTATTTGGATAGGTTGAAATAATTTTCTCACATAGCATTCGCCTCAACTGCCGCAATTCGTCAGCAGTCGAGCGAACTTGCCAGGAAATCCATCTGCGCTCAACTTCTACGCTCGACAGGATCTCCAAAACCTGATCCAGACCTACCGTAAGCTCAATCTCTCTTATCAATTTGACCACATCGAAAATTTCAGTCCCGGTCTTGTCACTAATTTCTCCAGCTTCGATAGCCCTTGGAGCCAGCTGCAAAAGTGACAATCTGTTTGAAAGTGCCAGACCCACCGCCTGATCTTGCAGTGCTTCGGACAAGTCGGAATTCGGTAACCCTAACGACGCCACAAAATCCGGAGAGCCAATGACCCTTTCTATATATGACTTTTGAGTCTCAATCAGATGTTCGAAAGAACCGTTTCTGGCTTTTCCAACTAAATCTCTTACCAGACAATCAATTATCCCAACCACAGACCGAAAGATTATCGACTCCGCCCGATGGTCCAGTTGAGACTCGATTTGATCAATTCCATCCCATAGTGAAAGCGCTTCGGTAACTTTGCAACTGAGCCAAAATGAAGCGGCTATATCGCTCAAGGCACAGTTGAGTTCCTGTGATCTTTCATAAGCCCACACGATTCCCATCCGATTTACAATCAGTCCAGCCAATTCGGTAGAGATCAGCTGCGGATAGAGCGGGTGTTTGGACATCAACTGACCAAATCTGCTGGCAACGGTGACAGGAAAATATTCAAGAGCAAGCTCTGTCAAAGAAGGGTTCAATATAAACGCAGAATCCACTATCGAATCAGCAATTCCGGACTTGGCGTAAGCCTGGAGAACCGCTATTTCGGGCCGGGTAAGTCCTGCGTCAGCCGACCGCCTCTTCTGGAACTCTTCTACACTTGGCAGGAACTCGGCCTGTCTGTCAAATCCTCTCTGGTCTTCCCAGTCCTCAATCAATGCTTCAAACGCGTCGAGATCGTAAACATTGACATATGCTGATCTGTCAATTGCCACGATGCTTTCATTCACACGGCGGAGAACCTTGAGCATTGCTTCACCAGTCAGCTGCTGAAGCAGCCAGTCCCTCTCCGACTCCTCAAGAAGTGACTCACCAATAGCCAGCCCGAGCAATATCTTCAAGTTGACTTCATAATCAGACATTGCCACGCCGCCGGCATTGTCTATGAAATCAGTATTTACTCTTCCCCCCCGGCGGGAATACCTGATACGACCTCGCTGAGTTATACCAAGGTTCGCCCCTTCGACAATAACCCTGGACCTGACCTGCTCCGCATCAACTCTGACTAGATCATTCGAGCTGTCACCGACTTCAGAGTTGCTTTCATCCCTGGCCTTGATAAAAGTCCCTATTCCCCCAAACCAAATCAGGTCCACCTGGGACTTCAAGATTGCAGAAATAACCTCTAAGGGAGTGGCTGATTCAGCTGAAAGTCCGAGCATCGACCGAAGTTTGGACCCAAGGGGAATCTCCTTGGCATTTCTGGACCACACACCACCACCCGGAGATATAAGTTCAGGATTGTAGTCGGCCCAGGAAGACTTCTCCAATTTGAACAGTCTGAGCCGTTCATTGTACGATGTTAGCGGATTTGGTTCGGGGTCAAGAAAGATATGCCGGTGATCGAATGCGGCAACTAATGCGATCGAGCGGCTTTGAAGCATTCCGTTGCCAAATATGTCTCCCGACATATCCCCTATTCCGACCACTTTGAACGTCTCGCCCTGTGAATTCATATCCAGCTTGGCAAAATGCCGGCTTACCGCAAGCCATGCACCTCGGGCGGTAATTGCCATAGATTTGTGATCGTACCCATGCGATCCTCCTGATGCAAAGGCGTCACCCAGCCAGTAACCACTTTGTGCTGCTATTTCATTAGCCAAATCAGAGAACGTGGCGGTTCCCTTATCAGCAGCAACCACCAGGTAGTGGTCATCGCCATCGTAAGCCACCACTCTGGGAGGTGTTATAACTTCGCCACCCAGATAGTTGTCAGTCACTGACAGAAGCGCTGCTATATAAATCTTGTAAGCATCCTCGATCTCAGTCATTGTTGGTTGCTCGCTGTTTCGCACCACGAACCCGCCCTTAGCCCCAGTGGGAATAATTATCGAATTCTTTTTGACCTGCGCCTGAGCCAGATCATAAATTTCGGTCCTAAAATCCTCAACTCTCTCGCTCCACCGGATTCCACCTCTAGCTATCAGACCAGCCCGAAGATGTATTCCAAGCACAGTTGCCCCATAAACGAAGGTTTCAAGCATAGAATGCTTGAGGATATTCAACCGAGATGCAGACGGTGCGAACTTCAGTGCCAATGCCGACTTCCCACCACGCGGAGCTTCAACAAAGTAATTAGTCCGTACAGTAGAATCGATCAACTCAAGATACCCGCGCAGGATTTGGTCTGAATCAAAACTTGAGACCCCCTCCAAGTTGTTTACAACGAGGCTGAGTGCCTGGTTCAAATCAAGCTTGTGATCAGGATCAAATCGACTTTCGAAATAACCTACAAGCGACTGAGCCAGCAAAGGGTATTCAAATAATGTCTGATCAAGTTGAGACTGGCTGTAAATAGAACTTATTTGCAACCTATAGTCGCGATAAGCCCTGAGAAGATTCACCTGGTGATAACCCAGTTCAGCCGAAAGGACCAACCGATTCAGAAGGTCCCTCTCACTGCTGCCAGCAATAACCGATTCAATCGCCTCAAGTACCCGGGTGCCGTCCCGGCCACCATCAAGACCGAGTGGGAATCGCTCTTGATGCTCCCACCTTAATTCGATGTCATCGATATGGAAAGGGATAGATTTCTCTGCTTTTGAGCCAAATGACCACTGGAGATCTTCAACTACTGAGAGTCCAAAACTGTCAAATATATGGACCAGACTGCTGAGCTCAGCCAGACTGCCACCATATCTCCTTAGCCTCATGACCCCCCTCTTAATCCCGGGATTTAAATCAAGGACTAGATAGTGGGGATCGTTAACATCATCAGATCTAATGGCGGAGAAGATTCCAAGTTTTTCAGATCCAATAAACCGCTCCTCAGAATCTCCCGGAGTAACATTTTCTATCTGAGCCAGAAATTGTGCATCTATAGCTGCATATATTGGATCAGTCGCTTCCCGATAACCTGGCGGAATTTGATCCAGGAATTCGCAAAAGTATTTGGAGTCAATACAAACGCCCAACTCACCAGCAACTTGCGATTCCCATCTACTCAGATCGAAAACTTCTCCCATGTGTTCCTGCCTATTTCACGTACCGTTGTCTAACCCCAACCTAGTAAATCCAGTTGTGCTCGTTTCCCAAAATCACGGGATTTCTAAGAAATTTTCAAGCGCTGTCAAATGCAATAACGCCTGCGACAGGAAGTCTCCAAACCGGTTGCTGATTTCAGGATAGCTGTCTCAGATACGTGCCTCGATGACTAGTCAGTCATCGAGGTGGCCGACAGCAATCAGCCGCCAACCACCTCACCTATTACTTGGTTGAACTACTTACTTATTTGTTACCTCTCTGAAGGGCTGGTGGCGTGAGCTGCTGGTTCTTCATGAATCCTCTTCCTTTAGGGAGAGGAGAGGTCAAACTACTTACCTGCGTTAGTTGAAAACGTAGAATCGATGTATTTAGACGCTGGAATCAAACTTGAATAGTCCAAGTTGTGATTAGCCAGAAAGACCTTCTGCATTGATTGAAGCGTCTTGGTGGGAGGGGCCAGGTCAGGACTAAATACGTTTGGTGGCTCCGACTCAAGAAGGCTTAGCTTCTGGCCAGTAGCGGCAGCCACAATCCCCAGGTTAAGAGCAGAGTCGGTGTTATTTCCCTGGAGCTGCTTTGAGGCCTCGACCAAAGCATCAAAAAACTCCTGGGCGGTCTTGGTCTTGGCAAAAGCACCACCATAGATGACACCGGTTGCCGCGACACCAACAGGAGCTCCGGTCAGAAGTTTCCCAACATTGTCCTTTATAATTGCACCCAAAAACGGTGCCGGAGGATATGCAGCTGCGACTGCACCCGACTTCAAGGCGCTTTCCATTTCCGGAAATGCCAGGTTGACCAGAGTCACATCCTTCAGTGTCAGGTGATAAGGCGCAAGTGCCTGAGACACCAGGTAAGCGCCGGTTGAACCCGCACCTCCGGATACCGCAATCTTCATACCCTTAAGCCCACCTGCATTTGTTACTTTACTTGCCAGAGAACTGGCGACCACAAGCCCATTGGCAGGAGTGCCTGGAGCCTCTTCAGCCATTGAACCGACCACTTTGAAATCAAGTCCCTGGTTGATTGCATTGAACATGCCGGCGGAAAAACCACCGAGAACCACCTGAACCTTATTAGTGGCTGCCAGGGTGGTGGCACTCTGACCAGATGGGACCACAGTCAAGTGAACCGCAATTCCATGCTGGGTAAAGTAACCATCGTGCATCGCAATAAAGAGTGGCTCAAAAAGAGAGAGCGGTATGTAAGCCACCGTCACCGGAGTAAGCGTCTTTGAGGTCGTCGAAGTAGCCGAAGCAGATTTGTTTGATGAAGTCGAGCTTGTTGAACTTGAACCGCAAGCTGCCAGAACCAGCGACGAAATCGCAAGCACGGCAGCAGCTGTACGGCCTTTTCGGGGGAATTTCATATTTTCTCCTTTGGAAATTATTCAAAACATTTATCTGAAACTAAAAACGGTTGTTTTCGGGGTTGGTAACACCATTCACCCATAGGCAGAGGCCTAGAAAGTTATAATTTTGACCGAGTGTGTCTAAACCTATAGTGCAGCTCCTTGCTTTTCTAGAACCGAGTGAACCTTCTCTGGATCGTGACTTTTAGATTCAGCCCATAGAGCGGCACTTACCCCAGCCGCCTGTCCCGTCGCAAATGACGTTCCCACCACCATAAACAGGGCATATGCTTCACCATCTGCGCCAATATTCCTACCTACTAAATTGGGGTGTTCGACAGATACAGTGAACAAAGCCTCGTAAGCAATCCCATACCAGTCTGGACCTCCAACTGATTCATAGACACCGACGCCGTCACTACGGGGGAACCCCACGCAGTGTTTCAACTTGTTGTTCTTCATCGCTTCCGCCTTACCAGCCATGGAAGCGAAAGCCTTTCGATCAGCACAATAATCCCTGTAAGGATCACTCCAACCAGAGCGATTGTAACAAGACCCACGTACATCTGATCGGGCTGAAACAGCTGCCAGGAGTTCCATACCAGAAACCCAAGACCGTTGTTAGAAGCAACGAACTCGGTAGCGGTGATCACTACCAGACCAAGCGCTATGGATACCCTAAGACCGGTAAAGATTGACGGCAATGACCCCGGGAGGATCACATGTCTGAATAATTTGAATTTATGGGCACCAAATGCTTTACCGGATTCGATCAGGCGGGGATCGAAATTTCTGACCGCTGCAAGTGCGTTTATCTCCAGCACAAAGAAAGTTACTGCGACCACAGTCAAAATCTTGGGAGTCTCCCCTATCCCAAAAATTACAAGAAGTAAAGGCAAAAGAGCAATCTGAGGCACGGCATAGAGTGCAGCAAATAGTGGGGAAAACGCAGAACGAAGAGGTCTTACCAGTCCAAGTATCAAACCTACAATTACACCGGATATAACCCCTATTACATAACCAACAAGCAGTCTGGCCAGAGTAAAGCCGATGTCTTTTTGCAATATGCCCTTTGAAATCAGCTGCCGGGCAGCCCTTATGATCTGAGTCGGTGGAGTGAAAATCCTTGGGTCAATAAAGTGCGCATCTGCAGAGACTTGCCACAAAATGATTAGCACAATTGGGGTTCCAACGCTGAGCACCAGATCCATTCGCCGACGGACCCGCTCTTTCCTGCGAAGCTTCGAAATCGCCTCAGCCACGACGGCACCAGTCTCACTTTGACCATTTTCATCAACTGCTGCCATAGGCGTGGGTGCCATCAGGAAAACTCCAGAGACTGTTCAACCTCGTCACGAAGATTGTCCCAGAGCATGGTCCTCAATTCACTAAAACCAACCTCAGAGGTAATAGCGACATTCCTGGGCCTTGGCAGATCCACCTTCAGATCAAGCTTTATCCGTCCGGGTCTGGCGGTCATTACTACTACCCGATCCCCAAGCAGCAACGCCTCATCTAATGAGTGCGTTACTAACAACACCGTCTTTCGGGTCTCCTCCCAAAGACGAATCAGATCCTCTTGAAGAAGCAGTCTGGTCTGAGGATCTACCGCACCAAGCGGTTCATCCATAAAAACCACATCGGGCTCTGTCACAAAAGCTCTGGCCAAAGAGAGACGCTGGCGCATCCCTCCTGAAAGTTGTTCCGGATATGTCTTTTCAAATCCTGAAAGTCCAACCCTTGAAAGCCAGGCCCTTGAGCGTTCTATACGCTCAGCTTTGGGCACCTTTGCCATCTTTAGACCAAAAGCCACATTATCTATAGCACTAAGCCAGGGGAAAAGCCCATACTCCTGAAACAGGAATGCACTCTTTAGCGGCCTGCCGCTACTGGTTATCACGCCAGAACAACCAAAAACCTGGCCGGTACTGGGAGTATCCAGCCCTCCAAGTATCCGCAGCAAAGTGGACTTCCCACAACCGGAAGGTCCAATAAGGGAAACAAAGGTTCCTTCTTCTATCACAAGATTTACGTCGCTCAGGGCCAGAACATTTTCACCACCGCCACCAAGAAAAACTTTTGACAGCTTCTGGGCACCTATATGGTTAGCAGTTTCCTTATTCAGGTTGGAAACGAATTCGGATTTATTGTCAGAGCGCGCCAACTGAAACCCCATAAATCAAAGTATTTGACAACAGAACTAACTTCCCTAAAACCAAATCAGCAATGTGGATTACTTATCCTTTTCACAGAAAGCTTACATGAAATGTTAATAATTCAAATCTTTCTTACCAATAAACATCTCGGCATGGAAAATGAACAAAACTTGCTAAAAGCATGAATTTCCGCCAACTCCGGCGAATCACTTTCACCCGAAACGAAATGGAGCTAACTACAGGCAATTTTGATACAACAAGAGATCCCGACTATTTATCCAGATCCACCGCATTTTGAAACTCATCTATCCCGCTTCATGACCTGACGGATTCGACCTAGACTCAGAATTCGCGTCGTCTTCTCCTACGGATGTACTAACCGAAGACCGCCTTAGGCAAAATCAGCCTTCGAGGGCTTTCCGGTTCGTCAAACGCATTTGTCTCGCTGAGCTGAGTCACTGCAGTCGATATATCACTGTAGTCAATTGCGAAAGTGAAATCATGGGCAAACCTGAGGACTTTTATCAGCACACTTGGATCATCCTGCCTGGTTAGACGGCGCAAAGCACCTATATAATCATCCCGGAATACCGTAGGTATGATGATCCGCCCCTCATCTTTAGCCACAAGTTCTGAGTTCATCATTATCCTGGCAAGTCTGCCATTTCCATCATCAAATGGATGAACCTCCGACACCAAAAACATAACCATCACGGCTCTGCACCACGGTGATTCGAGCTGTTCAAGCAGATGATATCCTGCCCGTAGGGTTCCCTCCACCAGGTCAGGTGCCACGAATAGGGATTGTCCAACCCGATTTTGGATCCTCTTGAACATTCCGGGATTTATATCCCTGCGTCCACCCATAATAACCTGGTGACGATGGCGGAGAATCTCCACGAACTCAGGATCTGAACTGGCAATCCTGGACATTTCCACTTTGTCGCTGACCAGCTGGAAAGTACCTGCCAAATCGTGGCTATCCTGAGGACGCCCGGGCGGAATCTTGTTCTCATATACGACGTCCAATGCTTCATCAATTGTGAATTCGGTGCCTTCGATATAATTGGAAAAATAAGCTTCAAAGAAAGGAAGACTGAGCCATCTTCTATCGTCGAATTTAGCCGGATGGCTCTGGCTGGCACCAACAGTGCTCAACCCATATGTCAGAATCTCAAAGCGCCTTACTCTGTCCGGATCGTATGGAATCCCCTTTTGCCTTGCATCCAGCGCTTGAGACTTTGTCTTCACTAAAGAGTCTCCAAGGGCAGATGATATCGATGCCTCCAGGCGCTCCACATTTTGAAACGATATTTCAAGTTTTTCCGCAAGTTGCCGGAGGGACTTCTGATAATTCCTGATCCGTTCTGCACCTTCCAGATAAGTCAATTTGTCGATCCAACTGTCCAACTCTCCCTGATCTAAAGTGCGTCGAACGTGATACCTCGTACTCCTACTTGGGATGGAGTTTTCCAGCAATGCCCGCTGCCTTGAGGCCTGATAAAGTCCGCCTGGCAGGGGTATGTCATCTGGTTGTGCTCTCGAACCGGAGCGGACCACTACTTCAAGGTTA
>JAKBSX010000070.1 GCA_021844725.1 Actinomycetes bacterium
GCCGTATCTGTCTGAACGGTCACGGGATGGTCTTGGGTCAGAGCCGTATCTGTCTGAACGGTCACGGGATGGTCTTGGGTCAGAGCCGTATCTGTCTGAGCGGTCACGGGATGGTCTTGGGTCAGTTGAAGATCGTCGATCACCACTAGCCCGAAATGGCTTTTTCGCAAACGATGAACCCTCATTTTTTTTGTCACAATCTCGCGACCCGTCGTGCCCCGAGGAGGATTTACGGTTATATACCATCTAGATACCTTTTCAAAAAACAATAACCACACACTATGAATTCAATAGCTTGGCTGCAATAACTTAGTCTTTACACGCTAGCCCTGATCAAGACATGACTATGCAAATTGTGGAAATTCACTCTAATTCTCTGGATGAAAATCGCGTCGCGCGATAATATGCACATCTATTCCGTCAGCAGCAGCTGCCTTCATGAGCCTTTTGTTAATTGAACCTCTAAATAATTCAGACCATTTGCTTTGATGAGTGGAGCCTATGACGACCTGGGTAATTCGCTCACTCCTGGCATAGTGAACAAGTGTCTCGGCTATATCATCACCTTGCAACTCCACCCAATGGGCTCCCAGATCGTCGGACAGAGCATGCAACTTTTCCAGGTTCGACCTTATCTGCTGGTTAGTTGAGTCAGATTGAACTACATGAACCACCTTCAGGTCTGACCTTGCTCGAGCAGCAATACGCGCAGCCCTCCTGAGCATCTGGTCAGAGCCGCTAACACCTGTCACTGCGACCATTATCCGTTCAGTTGTCTCCCATTGGCCTTCTGAGTGAATTCGACTCAAATAATTGAGCATTTCCTCCTCGGTTTCATCAGCCAGAAACCTCAAAGCAAGCTCACGAAGTGCCGCAAGATTCTCATATTTGAAAAAATGGGTCAGCGCGGTTGGGATCTTGTCAGCCGGGTAGATATTCCCATGAAGAAGACGCCGACGCAGCTGTTCAGGGGATGAATCAACTAGTTCAATCTGATCGGCTCTTCGTAAAACCCAGTCAGGAACCCGTTCTCTGACCTTGACGCCAGTCATAGCCTCTACTGCATCAGCCAGTGACTCAACGTGTTGTATGTTTACAGTTGTTATAACGCTGATTCCAGACTCCAGGATCTCTATTACGTCCTGCCATCGCTTTTCATGGGGACCACTTCCGGGAATATTCGTGTGGGCGAGTTCGTCGATTAGCACTACCTCAGGATTGCGCTCGAAGACCGCTTGCAAATCGAACTCTTCAAATACTTTCCCTTTGTACTCAATCTTTTTGCGCGGGATTGCCTCAATAGCTTGAGCTTTTAGTTCGGTAAAGGGCCTCTTGTGGGTGTCAACGATCCCGATTACCACATCAGTACCCCTGTTGAGCCTCCTCAGTCCCTCATCCAGCATTGAAACAGTCTTACCAACACCGGCCGCCGACCCCAAGTAAATCCGGAATTTACCAGCGGGTTCAACCTGAAGATCTATTTCATTCTGCTCAATATTGTTCGTGGGAACTCTCCTTGGTAGATCAATCATAACGATTTAGCGTGTGTCAACTTGTAGACTACCAACTCAGGAACATCGAATGCACTCTAACTACAATCGACAGCAACCACTAAAAGGGACATTGCTTACGGTCATCTCTCTGACCGTGGTTTCACTGGCGATGTTTTTTATTCGGTCCCACATTAGTTTTGCCACGACCGCCCTGGTGCTGGTGATACCCGTCATTTTGGGAGTGGCAGTTGGTGGGTTTGAGGTCGGAATAGTTGGGATAATACTTGGCTTTCTAATCTACGACTACGTCTTTATCCCCCCCTATTACACGCTAACGGTCGGAGCAAATCAGAATTGGATCGCCCTTGGAGTGTACGTAATTGTAGTTCTAATAGTTTCAAGAGTTGTGTCCAATCTAAAAAATGCAAGATCCTATGCGCTTGAACGGGAACATCATGCCAGACAATTATTTGAGCTATCGAAATCACTTATGGGCGAAAAAAAACTGCCTCAGTTACTTGAAACTATAGTTAGCAGCGTCCAGTCAACATTCAACTTCGACTCTGTCGTATTACTTCTCGAAACGGATGGAAAACTTGAGATAGCCTCACATGCAGGAAAGCCACTAAATGACGCTGACCTGCAGCTGCTGATCCCCGATTACGGGGAACCAGCCACGCTTCGTAAAGTTGGGGGATCAGGACAAAATGCAATTATCTCTTTAGCCCTAACCGCCGGAGGCAAGCCCGTAGGACTTCTGGCCATTTTAGGCAACATTCCTGACGTCGACTCTGACACACAGCTTCTGGCCACTTTCGCAAACAATGCTGCATTGGCAATTGAGCAGGCGCAACTAAAAGAACAGGTGCTCAAGACGGAATTGCTCGAAGAAAAAGACCGATGGCGGCGAGCTATATTAGGAAGCGTATCTCACGATCTGCGTACCCCATTGGCGTCAATTAAAGCAGCAGCGTCAACACTGCATCAGACTGACGTGTTTATTGCGGACACACTTAAAGACGAATTATTTGAAACAATTCTCACTCAAACCGACAGGCTAACCAGACTCGTGGTCAACTTGCTAGACATCACGAGAATTGAGGCTGGAGTATTACGACCAAACCTAGCTGTTGTTGAAATTTCAGAACTATTGGAAGAAGGAATACGTGCACTCGGAGGAAGCGCTCCAGTAGAAAAAATACGCATAGAAGGTTGCGCTAAAGAGCGTTTTGTCATTGCGGACCATATTCTCATCGCCCAGGTAATCGCCAACCTTCTTGATAACGCATTAAGGTACTCTCCGAACCGTGAATTAGTCTCAATCGAAATCCGAGAAAGCGATTCTAAATTGTTCGTTTCGGTCAACGACAGTGGACCCGGAGTCCCTAAAGAGGTAAAAGAACAGATTTTCGAGATGTTTCAGCAGGACTCAAGCGGAGGGCGGGCAGGACTGGGACTCGCTATTGCAAAAGCGTTCATCGATGCCCACCAGGCAAAAATTGAGGTTGACGATTCTCAATATGGGGGTGCCCGCTTCACATTTTCCTTACCAGCAGTTAAAGTTGACGATACTAGGCTACTTCAGTGACCCGGATTTTGGTGATAGATGACGACCGCTCACTACTAAGAGCCCTTGAAATAGGCCTATCGGCCCGCGGATATCAAATCAAATCCGTTCAAAATGCAAATGAAGGACTATCCCAAACTTCACTCTTCTCTCCTGAGATTATTCTGTTGGATCTAGGACTTCCCGACCTTAATGGAATTGACTTCTGCAGAAGAGTGCGCAGCTGGAGCGAAACGCCAATACTGGTTCTGTCGGCCGCAGAAGATGAGCAGCGAAAAGTTGAGGCGCTCGACGCCGGTGCCGATGATTACGTAACCAAACCTTTTGGCATGGCTGAGCTGGAAGCAAGGATTAGAGTCGCATTACGACATCGGAAGCCTTCATCCAAAGACGGCCAAAATCTGATCTTGTCAGTCGGAACGATAACTATTGACCTCGAGAAACGCCAAGTTACTAACAATGAGAAGTCAATTGATCTTACAGCAAGGGAATTTGATCTTTTGGCGTACCTGGCAAAGAATTCAGGCAAGGTATTTACCCATCAACAAATCCTGCGAGACATATGGGGAATGGGATACGGCAACGAAACCCATTACCTTCGGGTCTATATAAACCGCCTTCGCAAGAAACTGGATGACCCAAACGGTGAGTTAATAAAAACCAGCCCTGGCGTCGGCTATCAACTTCTGGAAACATCTGACTCTTGATTGGTAGCCGGCAAAACATCAAATCAACCTGTTAATGTTCTGTTAACGCAGAAAAGGCGGTTGTTTATTTTTAATTGACCTCCTGGTATCTAGCATCTCAATTATGGCTGACATATTGGTTGTACTAGGGACTCTTGCATTTGTAGCTTCCATGCTTGGACTTGTTTGGGCATTGGAGCGCATATGAACATCGTTAACATTGCGCTTCTCGTGATTTCAGTTATCATGTTCATCTACTTGGGAGTAGCAATGTTTAAGGCTGAGTGGTTCTAAATGAACTTCGCCCTCACAGTTGTAGCTCTCGTAGTTCTCCTCGCCATTGCCTGGCGCTATCTCGGTGCATACATGGTTTCTGTCTATCAAGGCAAAACCAAGTGGCTAAGAGTGATTGAAAAGCCAATCTACTCCATTATCGGGGTAGACCCAGAAGCTGAACAATCATGGCAACGCTATAGCATCTCGCTGATTGCCTTTTCGGGGGTGGCGATCTTAATTAGCTATCTGATTTTCAGATTGCAGGGAAGCCTTCCCCTGAATCCACAACATCTACCAGGTGTGACACCAGCACTCGCCTGGAATACCGCAGTATCGTTCGTCACTAATACCAACTGGCAATCATACGCTGGCGAAACTACGATGTCCTACCTGTCACAGATGGGTGCTTTAGCAGTTCAAAACTTTTTGAGCGCCTCTGCCGGTATTGCTATAGCAATCGCATTGATCAGGGGATTTTCCCGAAAAGAATCAAAGACGATTGGTAATTTCTGGGTCGACCTGGTACGTGGAACACTATACGTGCTGCTACCAGTGGCATTCGTGGCAGCAATAGTCTTCATGGCACAGGGAAGCCTGCAAACGCTAGCTGGACCAGCCCACATTCACAACATACTCAATGGAGCAAAACAAACCATTCCCCGGGGTCCAGTCGCGTCCCAGGAAGTAATCAAACAGTTTGGCACCAACGGTGGAGGGTTCTTCAATGCAAACGGGGCAAGCCCATTTGAAAATCCCACCGGTCTTACCAACCTCCTGTCGATAGCACTTCTCCTTGCGATACCGGTCGCCTTAACCTATGTCTTTGGAAAGATGGTGGGTTCACTTCGTCAGGGAGTGACAATACTGGCGGTTATGACTATCATCTTCGCCAGCTGGGTTGCAATCGGCACAATTGCTGAGCACCAACCCAATCCTGCAATCTCGGCAGCCGGACTGACCCACCAACCAACGGGAAATATGGAAGGCAAAGAAGTCCGTTTTGGCGACACCTCATCGGCTTTATACAATGTGGCATCCACCCAAACCTCAACAGGAAGCGTCGACTCCGCTAACGACTCGTACAACCCCATGGGAGGATTTGCCACACTTACCGGAATGATGCTGGGAGAAGTATCCCCCGGTGGAGTTGGAAGCGGCTTATACACCATCCTGCTCTTCGCCATCATCACCGTGTTTCTAAGTGGTCTGATGATTGGCCGAACTCCAGAATATTTAGGCAAGAAAATCCAAGCCAAAGAGGTCAAACTGGCGGCCCTTGGCGTCCTGGTGATGCCAATCCTGGTGCTGATACTCACTGCAGTAGCAAGTGCGTTGCCAGCAGGAAAAGCTGGGGCATTCAATGCAGGTCCGCATGGTTTCACTGAGATTCTCTATACCTTTACCTCCACCGCGAATAATAACGGCTCGGCCTTTGCTGGAATCAACTCCAATACAGCTTTCTACAACATTGCCGGTTCGATTGCCATGTTGCTAGGAAGATTTGCCATAATCATTCCTACTCTGGCCTTGGCTGGAACCCTTGCAGCTAAAAATGTTGTCCCCACTTCGCTTGGCACTCTGAAAACGGATAAGCCGATATTTATTGGCCTGACAATTGGAGTGATCATGATCGTCGGAGCGTTGACTTTCTTCCCAGCTGTTTCCTTGGGGCCAATCGTGGAGCAACTTTCACATGGGAAGTTCTTCTGATGACTTGGAAAATCGAGGCTATCCAACTAATCGCTACCAAGCTGACTTCACTAAATACATCTCGTGCAAAGGTTACACAAATGAGAGGCATCGAATAAATGTCTAATTCTTCCACAACTAGCGAAACAAATTCCAGCCCGGAACCGGAAACTAGCCATCCACGATCGAATCAAAGCCGGGGGTTATTTGACAAAGAAATACTGGTACCGGCGGTTCTCGAAGCGATCAAAAAGCTTGATCCAAGAGACCAGATCCGTAACCCGGTGATGTTCGTAGTGCTGATAGGCACAGTGATCTCCCTATTGGAAGCTATTGCCCATCCGAGCGTATTCGTTTGGTCAATCACTATCTGGCTGGCACTGACTGTGCTCTTTGCCAACTTTGCCGAAGCCGTTGCTGAAGGTCGGGGTAAAGCCCAGGCAGACACACTGCGTAGGATGCGTTCCGACACTGAGGCTCGCAGACTTGATGAACAGGGAAATGAAGAGCTTGTTCCAGCTGCACAGCTCAAAAAGGGTGACACCGTAGTATGCGAAGCTGGCGACATCATCCCTTCAGACGGAGACATTATCGAAGGAGTAGCTTCGGTAGACGAATCTGCAATTACCGGAGAATCGGCGCCAGTCATTAGGGAATCCGGTGGTGACAGGTCTGCGGTAACCGGGGGGACCAAGGTTCTCTCCGACAGGATCGTGATTCGTATTACGGCAGAGCGGGGTCAAACTTTCCTTGACAGGATGATTAGCCTGGTCGAGGGAGCCCAGCGACAGAAAACGCCAAATGAGATTGCACTGACCATCCTGCTCTCCGCCCTGACCATCATCTTTATTCCAGTCGTGGTATCGCTGCACACCTTTGCCGGATTTGCAGGGGCGCACATCTCAGTTGTGGTACTCATTGCGCTCCTCGTATGTCTGATACCCACCACCATTGGTGCCCTGCTTTCAGCGATTGGAATTGCGGGAATGGACAGGCTTGTCCAACGTAACGTATTGGCAATGTCTGGAAGAGCCGTGGAGGCAGCCGGAGACGTCCAAACCCTATTGCTCGATAAAACAGGTACCATAACTCTTGGAAATCGAATGGCATCAGCATTCTTTCCAGTTGACGGCCATAACGAAAAGGAACTGGCTGATGTCGCCCAACTGGCATCGCTAGCAGACGAAACGCCCGAAGGCCGCTCAATTGTGATATT
This sequence comes from Actinomycetes bacterium, assembly GCA_021844725.1. Next base: position 6,928 of record JAKBSX010000070.1, read on the forward strand.
AGCAAAGGAGAAGTTCCAAATTCGGGAGAGGCAACTCGATCCAGCCCACACCTTTGTTCCCTTCAGTGCTCAAACCAGAATGTCAGGACTCGACATAGGTAACAGACAGATACGTAAAGGGGCAGCCGAAGCAATTCGCAGCTGGGTATTGGAGCAGGGCGGATCCCCTTCGACTGAATTAGACACCATCGTTGAACAGGTTGCCAAAAATGGATCGACTCCACTTGCGGTCTCAGATGGAGCAAACCTCCTTGGCGTAATCGAGCTCAAAGACGTGGTAAAACAGGGCATCAAAGAGCGGTTCGCCGAAATGAGATCACTCGGGATTCGCACCGTAATGATTACCGGCGATAATCCCCTAACTGCTGCTGCGATTGCCCAGGAAGCTGGAGTAGACGACTACTTGGCCGAAGCCACTCCGGAAACGAAAATGGCACTCATAAAAACCGAGCAGCAAGATGGGAAGCTGGTAGCGATGACCGGCGACGGGACCAACGATGCTCCAGCCCTTGCCCAGGCAGATGTCGGAGTAGCCATGAACACGGGGACGACGGCCGCAAAAGAAGCTGGAAATATGGTTGACCTGGACTCCAATCCCACCAAACTAATCGACATAGTCGAAATCGGCAAACAGCTCCTAATTACTCGAGGAGCACTCACCACCTTCTCAATCGCCAATGATGTAGCCAAATATTTTGCAATTATTCCAGCGCTATTTCTGACTACGTATCCCCAACTTGGCGCCCTTAACATAATGCACTTACATAGCCCTAAATCTGCAATCTTATCAGCGGTTATATTCAATGCACTGGTGATCATCGCACTTATTCCATTGGCCCTACGTGGTGTGCGGTTCCGCCCTACTGGCGCAACGTCGATACTACGTCGCAACGTATTCCTATTTGGAGTTGGCGGCGTGATCGTACCGTTTGTGTTTATTAAGCTGATCGACCTTATCCTAACCGCTCTTCACGCATACTGAAAGGACAGCAAATGCTTGTACATCTCCGCAGAGCGATTCTAACCTCGTTAATCTTCTTTGTCCTCTTAGGTCTGGCCTACCCCCTGGTTGAAACTGCGATTGGTCAAACATTCTTTTCACAGACCGCCAATGGTTCGCTGACAAGTTATGGGTCAACCCTGATCGGACAGAAATGGACAGGACCCAAATGGTTCCAGGGCAGACCTGATAGCTACAATCCAATGGCTTCTGGGGGTACGAATCTCGGGCCCAGATCCAAGCAACTTGTCACCGACGTTAAAAAACAGATTGCCCTCCTTAAAAAGGAAGGAATCACCCCTACACCTGACCTAGTCACCACATCCGGCAGTGGAACCGACCCAGATATCACCCCCACTGATGCATATGCCCAGGCAAACGCTGTGGCTAAAGCCAGGAACTTGCCAATAAAGGTGGTAGACCAGTTGATTGCAGCCAACACCCATCAACCACAATTCGGGTTTCTGGGCTCTAGCTACATAAATGTCTTGCAGCTAAACCTTGCTTTAGCTAAAACGAAATGAGCACATTCGAATTTCCAGATCATCCATCATGGGACAAAAGACCAATCGCCACTCAAGTCAAACTAGCTAAACCCAGAGGAATTCTTCACGCAAAGGGAAAAATAGTCAGTACGAAGACGGTTGAAATTGATCACGATCCAACAGAAATTTGTACTCTCGACGATGGAAGTGGACAGATAAACCTGGTTTTTTTAGGTCGAGAAAAAGTAGCTGGTCTAGAAGTTGACTCCCGTTGTGAAATCGAAGGAACCGTAGGAAAGAACTTACAGGGACAGCTATATATACTTAACCCTCTCTACACCCTACTGAGTGACTAGTTCAAGGAGTAATTGGCAATCAAAGCATTCTCCTCCTCCCGACTTCTGGATAAAACAACTGAGGAAACCCTTGCTAATAATGTTTGACCTCTCCTCTCCCT
>JAKBSX010000071.1 GCA_021844725.1 Actinomycetes bacterium
TCTGACGGATACTCATATAGTTATCTTAATTCCTGGGTGTTACATCAGTTCACGGTTGTAAAAGTCGCGAAGTCGGATAAGCCATGTCAAATAACGCTTGAACTTAGGCAAATCATTGAGATCTACTAGTTAGCTAAAGCAGGGACACTTAGTCCCGACAGTGCCACCAACCCGGAAGCATCTAGCAGCAACGAAAGTGTGGCCCTACAAAAGATGCCTATAATCTTTCTGATGGTCGGCTGCCACCAGCGCTTTGGTTATAAACGAAAGCTGGTTCTGAATATACGAGTGCACGTCGAACAGAGAGTTCAGATACCAATGCTTCAAAGCCCACATGTGAGCTAGCATGGCCAAAGTTGCCGAGGTAGCAGCGGGCTCCACCGGAACGAACTTTCCGAGCTTCATGCCATCCTGTATGCAGTCCAAGAAATACGAGTTCGTCTCGACTTCCAAGTCCATAAGTCTTTCGCGACCTTCACGGGAGATGCTCTTAGTTTCCCAGTAGGCGAGAAGCGCGGCAGCACGATGTGAATCGACGACAAGGCAGTAGGCGCGAAATCCAGAAGCCAAGCGCTCCACCGGATCCTCGATACCCTCCATGGAGGCTGGCACCGCTCTGCGGTAAGACTCGATTATGTCATTAACCACTAGCAGAAGTATGTCTTCCTTAGTATCGACATACTGATAGATGGTTCCTACGCTGACCCCAGCCTCCTTGGCGAGATCAGAAATCAACATCTTGTGAAAACCTTGCTGTAGCAACAGTCTGGTCGCGGCACTCCGGATTTGCCCCAAGCGCCATTCGATACGCGCTACACGAACCGCTTCCATACCGTCGGGATTTCCAGATGGACAGTCTGACAGGCTCATACAAAAAACCACCTTGAATACGACATCAATCGAACCGCTTGACCTTTACAACATATCAAATACAAATTTTCCATACACTTATCACCTTCATTACCATCGTTTACCATGGCTGCCTCCAAATATGTCTAACAACCTGAACCACCTGAACAACCTAAACAACCTGTCTTGTTTCTATGGCAATACTTACGATTACAAAACACGACTAAAAACTCACAAACTTGGGTCAACCTATCAACTCAAAAGCAGCGCATTAGCAATTTCGAGGATCTGATTGCTGCCAGCCATGAGCTGAGTCATCTTCGCATCACGCATCAGACGCTCAACTGGATAGTCCTTTACGAAGCCATAACCACCGAAGATCTGGATTGCATCAATGGCAACCTCTACCGCAACCTTGGAGGCAAACCATTTTGAGCCCGCATCTACAGCAATACTGTCTCTATTTCCCCAGCCCGGCCGGTGCGAATCCAATTGAGCTGCTGCCGCAAAGGTGAGTTGACGTGCTGCTTCAAGGTTGAGCGCCATTGTTCCAAGTATTGTCCTTGTACTCTCGAAGTCACTAATTGGGACCCCAAACTGATGGCGCTCGAGCGCATAGATATGAGCATGACGAAGAGCCGCAGTTGCAATTCCATTCGCCTGCGCAGCCAACGCTACTTGCGCTACCGAGCGAAAAGCCTTAAATGCCAGAGCGTTATCTTCACTGGTTGCAATGATCTCTTCGGTAGTGACGACCACATTTTCTAACGTCAACGACTTGAGACAACTTCCCATAAGGCCAAGATCTGACTCCAAGGGGCCTTCATTAATTCTACCACTATGCGGACTAGCGATATCTATAGCCACCAAACGGGACTCCGCCTGAACCTTCACCTCGGCAATGAGCACCAGCTTGGCCCCGAAATCAAAACTGGGTATCCAGTGAAGTTTCCCATTCAGAACAATCCCTCCACCGTCGACCGAAGCAAGCATCTCTGTCTTATCCTCAAAAGAGTCGGTGGACCACACCAGGAGCGACGTCCCATTTGCAACTCGTGACAAGAGATCCGATTTGAATTGGCCATTTCGACCCGCTACGACGGCAGCTACACCTGCCAGGTTCTGGGCCAATATCAATGCGACAGCTGCGCTTCCTTTCGCCATCTCCTCGATCAAGATCGCCGAATCCACCATTGAAGCGCCACCCCCTCCATAGTTTGCCGGAACAGTGGGCGCATTTAGACCCATTTCGGTCAACGCCTGGTATATCTCACGAGGAATCTTGCCGTTTTCATCAATCGCCTTGGAATTGGGCTCAACTTTGGCTTCAACGAAACTGCGAACAGTCTCCCTCAGAAGTCGCCTGTCGTCATCTACGACGGTTGCATCGAGAGTCATCATCCGGTCTCCAAACTCTTGAATTTAAGCTTCTTGCAGTCACGGTACGACTTATATACTTCATTTGTCTTCTCCACGAATACTGCTCGTTTCATCCTCTCGTAGCGTTTGATCATGCCAGTGCAACCATAAGTCTTCTGAAACTATCCAGATCGCCCGCTGCTGTCGAGGGCACCACGATCGGATCGATGCCTTTTTGCTGAAGTTCACGTAGCTTTTCCCGGCAGGTATCAACATCTCCCATAATTGCCACGTCATCCACGAACTCAGATGGCAGTCGGCTTGCCACTGAATCCAAATCCCCGCTTAGCGAAGGAGCAAAGTTCTCAAGTCCAAGAGAAAATAACCAGTTTCGGTACTGCTCGATACGGAGATACGACGCCATCTCCCTTCGAATGCGACGCTCCGAAATTCCTTCGCTATCAGAGATTGCGACCCGGACAAAAGATGTCCAGTCAAATGGCCTTACAGGGCTGGAAACTTGCGACACTAAGAACGATGCCTTTGATCGGGGCATGAAATTCAATATCAGACCATCGGAAAGCTGCTCCGCCGCTTTACGCATGACCGGCCCCATTGCCGCAAGGTAAATCTTTGGGCGTGCCTTCGGCACTATGTCAAGCTTAAATCCGACCGAGCGAAATGCGGTACCGGTGTGATCCGTACTTTCTCCAGCTAATGTCTGCCGTATTATCTCCATTGCGTCGCGGACCCTTACCAGCGGTTGCCCAAATTCTCTGCCGTGCCAATCCTCGACAATGATTCGGCTCGAAACACCAAGTCCAAGGGTCACCCGCCCAGGCGCCAGATCAGCCAGCGTTATCGCGCTCATTGCTAATGCCACAGGGGAGCGGCTTCCAAGTGGTACTATCGCTGTACCGAGATTTACCTTCTCAGTCATACTGGTCAGAGCTGCCACAACTGAAATCGCGTCAAAGGTACTAACCTCAGGCACCCAAACCGCTGAATATCCAAGCCCTTCGGCTTCAACTCCCAGTCGAACAGCATCGCTCGCACTGCAGGCACGAAACGGAACCAGTATTCCAAGACCGTTCACAACCAAGCTGCCGATCTCGACATAGCCTCCGCAAATTCGGACATCCAGCTAATAAATACCAGCTGAATCTCCAAGAAATCCAGCTGTCTACCTGAACGCTGATATTGCCAGAAGTCTCTTCTGAAAGCATCATCTGACCGCAAAATTCACCTGTCCTAGTTCTTTCATAATCGCATTCTTCTGAATCTGATTTGTGCCTTCGAAGATCTGAAGAATCTTCGCATCGCGATAGAAACGCTGTAAAGGTGCATCCACCGCTACAGCTTTTCGGCCTGCCACCTCAAGAGCTTCGCTTGCTACCTTCATTGCTATCTCGCTACAAAACGCCTTGGTGCTCGATGCCTCCCACATTGCAGGAAGTTCACCTATCGAATCCGCTCGTCTCGTGACGTCATAAAGCAGGGCGCGTGCCGCAAAGACCTGCATCAGCAATTCTGTTAGCTTGTGACCCTTGGCCTGATGGCTGCTGGTCAGCATTCTCAACTCACCCTCTGATGGCCCCATGACCCTCATCAACTCTTCAAAAACCCCCCGGGCAACTCCGACGCTCACCGCGCCTATGAGCGGACGACTCCAGCGCAGGGTACTTAGTGCCAATCCAACCCCTTCTCCGATGTTGCCAATTACCGAACTGGCGGGTACCCGCACCTTGTCGAACACCACGTCCCCGGTTGGAGATGCCCGCAAACCCATCTTGTGTTCATACCTGGCAATGGAAAGCCCTGGGGAATCTGAAGGCACAACAAATGCACTGATCGACTTTGAACTTCTCTCCGGCTTGGTCCTGGCAAACACCAGGTATCGACTCGCGATCCCTACATTGGAGATGAAGCGCTTGCTCCCATCGATCACGTACTCGTTGCCATCCAGACGGGCTGTGGTCTTCATGGATAGGATATCTGACCCTGCTTCGGCTTCAGTGAGTCCCCATCCCCAAATGGTTCCCTCGCTCATCTCGTCTACCAGCTCTTCTGCCAACAGAGACCCCGACAAAAGGATAGTGTGCCCCACTGTTAGCTGGCTCTGCACCAAAACAGCTGTGGAAGTGCACCTGGCCGCAAGTGCCTCGATCCATCGGCATTGAGTGGTCAGATCGGCTTCACCACCTTTCGGGCGATGCACGGCTTTCCACACTCCTTGGTCCTTTAGCAGCGAAATCACTTCCGGATCGAACCTCTCTAGACGATCCATCTTCTCCGGATATCCAGCCAGCAAAGCGGCAAATCTCTCTGCTTCTATGAGGCCATCCTCAACTTTACTGCCACCCAAATGACCTTGGTCTGGTCGATCCACGAGTCAGTTCCCTTCTTGCTTATTCTGCTCCACGGCTATCAGCTGTCTGAGCCTAAACCTGAGCTTTTTCACCTTGTCGGTGGCGTCGTAGAGCCTATTATCAAGAATCATCAAGTTCGTGTCCTGTAGACCCTGGCCATTGCGGCATTCTCCAGAAAGGCTGTCAAATCTTCACGCCATACCGCCATAGCCAGATTTTGGATCGCTACCGCGTACACCCTCTTACCCAGCTGCTCCTCTCGGTATGCGGCAATTGTAACCTCCGAAATCCCCGAATGTCTGCAAGGTAAGGACTCGATCTCAGCCACTGGCACATTCTGGCTACCACTAATGATACGGTCTTTGATCCACCCGACAACCCTAAAGTGGATCCGTGAGTAGATTCGGGCGAGGTCACCTTTTGAAAAGTAACCTTCCGCGTCAAGCACCTCTTGATTAGACTGTGGTCGGTTTACATATCGCAGCATTTGCGATAAAGCACCAACCGTAAGCTCGCCAACGCTATCCAATCGAATAACTTTGCAACTGGCCAACTGAGCTATATTCAACTCTATCCATGGCAGTGGCAGACCATCAGAGTCTGAACCAACTAGCTCAGCCTCACCGAAATAGGTGCAGATTGCTGTTCCATTTTCAGTCATGCGCCAGATCTCTATAGTTTCTTCCACCACCGCTGGCAGAATAGCAACACCACCTGATGCTATATAGCTAAGGCTGGACCGATACATTGGAAATCCGCTTGGCGCTCCAATCAGATCTATCACGAAAGTCGTCGAAGACAAAGACCGGGTAACCTTTACACTCTTGATTATTGCCACCGCGTTTTCCTGGTCCCAGATATCCCGACAAATCGCATTAATGCCAAGAATCGCCAGTGTGATGCATCCGTAGATGAATCTGGTGGAATGATCCCGGGCGGAAGGTTTCCATACCAAATCATCTGTACTCAAAATCATGATCTGGTAAATAGAGCGCGCGCGGGCGAACATTGTAGTGCGAGCCTGCCCTATACCCTTAGGCTCGCCCATTGCTCCAGTAGTGAATAGTGTCTCCGAATCCTGATCGGGATCAGGATTCGATCCCGCAAGAAATACCTTGTTACTTGCTTGCCAAGGATACGACATGATATCATCCTCGCACAACACACACCCAGGTCTTCTTTCACCCTGGGCCAAAGGCGAATGCCTCAGAGAGGATAGACCAGAATCTACCCTCGCCCTTGTCGTAGGGTACTCAAAACCGCTATATATGGACTGGACTAAACACATCTTGCAAAGCTGTATCATGAAACTGACGTCTCGCTCACGATAAACGGGAATTATCGCCTTCAGAACCGCTCCAATCCTGGCAGTCGCCAGAAATATGACATTGAACTGCCACCAATTCGGGAGCTGGATGGAGCCAACGTCCCTCGTGGAGACTCCGCTTTCAAACCACAATCCAACAATCCGATTGACCAATATGTATAGGTCAGAATAAAAAGTTTCATCCACTCTTATGTTTTCACCGAAATTAGTCACCAGTGCGGTTTTTACTGGACTTACAGGCCAGAAACGTGCAAGGTCATCGATTATTGTCGAGTCCCACCGCCCCGAATTGTAATACTGTTGACAGCCAAGTTCATTGTATCCAAGTCCAAAATTCTCAAGGGAAACTCGTGTCAGCTGGTTAGGTGGGGGGGCGCGGTTCCCCGCGCCTTCGGCTCGATCCTCATACTTATCGAATTCCGTACGCCCACCAGCCTTTCTTTTCGTCATTGCCCCAAAACTCCAAAATACGGAACTACCAGAGCGGCAATATGTGGAGATGTAAGGCTGTAACTTCGAAATGTGCAATCTGTGGGCACAAGATCTACCTCAACGCGCTCAAGGACTTTCACGTACCCACACCATTGATGTATCACCGTAGGTCCACTCCTTTTCCTGTCCGGCAACGGCGCCACGAAAGATAGCCGTGACGGAGACTGATCCTCAGAGACACATCGAAAGCTGAGCTGGACCTACGGTGCTTGTGTGATATCATGCTATCCACCATCCTCTCAGACGAACTGAGAGTTAACCCAATTCGTCTGATAAATCAACGACCCTTCCAGTTAGGTGGACGCTTGGCGTTGAATGCTGCATGGAACTCTGCGTAGTCCTCACTGTTCATTAGAAGTGCCTGAACCATTGCTTCGAGCTCCAAAGCTCCAGAAAGTGGCATGTCGAGCTCTCTTGAGATAAGTGACTTCGTCTGACCATAGGCAAATGAAGGCCCAGTAGCGAGACGCTTCGCAAGCGCATTAACCGTCTCCTCAAGATCTCCGTCGTCCACCAGCTGTGAAGCCAAGCCAAACCTGTCGGCAGTCTCGGCATCTATTGTGTCTCCAAGCATCAACAATTGGGTGGCCCGACCAAGACCAACAATTCTTGGAAGCAGGTAGGCCGAACCCATGTCCGCACCCGCCAAACCCACCTTTGTAAACAGGAAGGCAAACCTGGCAGACCGAGACAATATCCTGAAGTCTGATGCCAGTGCTAATACCGATCCTGCACCGGCTGCCATACCCTGAATCTGGGCAATGATCGGCACCGGGCACTCCCTCATCGCCTTTACGACACTGCCAGTCATCCTTGTGAAATCTAGAAGCTCGTCAGGTCGCATCTTCAACAGCTCACCAATGATCTCGTTTACGTCGCCGCCGGAGGAAAACGCTCTTCCCTCACCGCGGATGACGATTACCCGAACATCACCACGCAATGGAATCTCGTGAAGGAAGTCCCGAAGGTCTGCGTAGCTTTGAAAGGTCAGCGCGTTGAGCTTGTCTGGCCGATTTAGTGTTATGGTTGCTATCTGATCTTGTATCTCAAGCCGGAAGTGGTCCGACTTATCTGTGAATGGAATAGTTCCGCGGAATAAAGCCATTTTGTTATGCCTCCTTGTGTAAGGTTTAGTGGTTAGTTGCTACTTCATGCTTTCATTTGATCTAAACAGTGATCGGCCGATAATTGTGCGCTGTATTTCTGAAGCACCTTCGTATATGCGTGTCGCCCGCACCTCTCTGTAAAGGTGTTCAAGTAGATGGCCGTGCACCAGGCCACGAGCTCCGTGAAGTTGGATAGCACTATCTATCACGAACTGGGCAGTCTCAGTTGCATAGAGCTTGGCCATTGCCGATCGAGTCGTAATTTCATGGGGCGACGCACCTCTGTCATAAGCGGATCCGGCAGCGTAAACAAGGAGCCTGGCCGCTTCGAGTTGGGTAGCCATATTGGCCAACGCATGGGAAACTGCCTGTTGATCGGCGAGGTGCCCTCCAAAGGCCTCCCTTGTTGCCGTGTATGAAACTGCTGCCTCCAAAGCAGCCTGTCCCATCCCAACTGCAAAAGCTCCTACGCTTGGGCGAAATAGATCAAGGGTACGCATTGCCACACGGAATCCCCTGTCGACCTCGCCCAACACTTCCCTTCTATCAACCCGTACTGCATCAAAGGTGACGCTTCCAATTGGGTGCGGAGCCACCAAATCGATATGTTCCCCACCAACCCCTTCCCGTGCACCTGGTACGGCGAAGGCGGTCACACCTCGAGCCCCAGCATCGGGCGTTGTTCGGGCAAAGACGGTGTAAATGTCGGCTTCAGGTGCATTGGAGATCCAAATCTTTTCCCCTGAAAGCCTCCAGCCATTCCCATCGGGTTCGGCCTGCAACTCAAGCGCAGCCGCGTCTGAGCCTGCCCTGGCCTCACTTAGAGCGAAGGCCGCGACTGCTGTACCACTTGCAACCCTGGGGATCCACTCATCGACGACCGCTTGGCTGCCAGACTGGAGGATCGGGTACGCTCCCAAACCCTGGAGTGCCAAAGCCGTCTCAGCCTCCGTATTAACTGAAGCCAGTGACTCCCGGAGAATGCAAAGCTCCATAGCCTGCACCTCGCGACTCTGCTTCCCAGAACTTGATTTCGGGAAAAGTCCCTGGAGAAGTCCCCGATCCCCCATCGCTTTCAGCAGTGGACGGTTCACCGTGCCTGGGATTCCAGCATGGGCTAAAGGAACAAGTACCGTCCGCGCAATTTCCCGAACCTCTTCCATCCGCCGTTGTTGCCGCTCAGAAAGCTCGAACAGTCCCTTTGGATATTCGTCAGTGTTAAAAGAGTTAGAAGTCATCTTCAAACCGACCTTTCAACCGACCATCGTCAAGCCACCACTGACACTTATCACCTGTCCGGTTACGTATGAAGCCTGCTCCGAAGCGAGAAAAGTGACCACATTAGCTATCTCGACCGGATCACCC
>JAKBSX010000072.1 GCA_021844725.1 Actinomycetes bacterium
CCAAACGAGTCCTGGTTGCTATTCTTGCAGCGTCTTGCAGCATGAGCCTTTCATGGAGTCAAACGCCAATAATGACCTACCGAAATTCTGTCTCACGTTAACCGTTCCCTTTGGCCACATCCTTACAGATATGAGCCTTCCATACCCCTCTCGGGCCCATTCATGGAATAGTGGAGGAGTGTTTCGAGTGCGCTGTCTTCGCTTACCCGCGGGATGTTTGGTGAGGCAGATGCTTAATGGAAACGCATCTCTGTTGCAAAGCAATCAAATCGGGCTAACACCCCAGCGGTAGGATTACGCAGGTCAGATTATTCACGATGCAATGAATAGCAAAATATTGACGGTGGCAAAGAATTTAGATCTGAACGAGATTACAGAGGCGAGAAGGATTCCTTATAGCAAAAGGGTGTTTCCAGTTTCAGCAATTCTTTGCAGTTGTGAGTGAGTGCTCCAATGGAAACTTCACCCATAATGGCCATGACTTTGTTTGCATCAATTTGATTACTTCTGTACGCTGCCCTTATAGCTATCGCTGTAATAATCATCACAATAAGGGTAGACCTACTCCAAAAGATGCGATTTCAAGAACTCACTTCGTAGGTGCTTGCTCCTCCAACAGCCATTCCAGCCTTCTTATCCGACTTCGAATTGATGGATGCGTTTCTGAACCGTTGTCCGGTTTCCTGACTTCCAGACATCCTTGAAGTCTCTGCAGAGCGGATATTACCCACTCGGGTTTTCCTATTGCAAGCGCACCTTCCATGTCTGCCGCATATTCATTTCGCCACGACATATCTTATTGCAAGGGCAAGAGCACTGGAACTAATTCAAACGGGACACAACCTGAAGCTTTCTGAGATCGGAAGAAATGAATTGCGTAGGCTGCAAGAAGGGATGCTGGCTGGCGATGAGAGGTATAGAGCCATGGAAATCGCCCTCAAGAGTATATTCGATTCCATGATCTTGATGTCATACATCCCCAGACAAGTGCTAGATCAGGAGAAGCCATATCTCATAGTAAGGACTAATGACCAGATTTCCCCCTTACTCTCTTACCTAGAAGTCGAAGTATCGGCTAAGTATTGGCTTGAACTTCGGAGGAATAAAGTTGAAGCGCCTTAAGAAGCAACGCATTGCCTATTTTCGTCTTTGAGGAGGGGACACCAATTCTTTCGGCCATGAAAGACTTGAAGTTTTGCAATGCAATTTTCCTATGGCTTGAAGGCAGGACATTAAGAATCAATGGTGACTGGCAATGGATAAGCGTGAAGAGTAAAGAGGAGTTTACCAGACTAACCCACCTTTCCGAGCAAAAATAATTACGATTCAGATAATTCAATGCAAGATTGAATCAATCCTCGTGATAACAGTAGTGGAGCTTCATGTTTCGTAGCCGTCAAGCTGCCAAATTGGTTCCACTCTAAATGAAAGAGAGAGCAAAGTGAGAATGTTGACCATCACTTGCCAATACGACAGAGCAAATCAACGTACAGCTATCAGTTCCGGTCGGCCTACACAAAATACCAGTCATCGATATTCCTTTAGATCGTCGTCAAAATCTGCTAGAGTTTTGAAACGAAAATGTGTCAATTGAGGGCGCTGATGAAGATCCAGTCGAAGCAAGCGATGCTTCGTAAAGTAATCGATAGCCAGACGTACTTCGTCAACCAGAGTCTCAACAGCGTCGAGTTCATCTGTCTCTTCTTCTGAAGGAAAACTGCCCTCCAGAGAGAATTCAGTGGTGGTGCGCCTCTGTTTTACACCTGCAATAATGACGTCGTGATTAGAAGCCGATTCGACAGAGTCAACGGGTATCGTTGTGCTGACGCTGGTGAAGCGATCCCTGCTTCTCTCAATGGTGTCGCCTGCTCCTTTTTCGTCAATAAACTGAAGACGTTCCATAAGTCGTTCTATCGATTTAGTATTAGTTGACCTCACCCTCACTCTAAGGCTCCGTTCCAACTCAACTTCTTCTTCTCTGCTGGATCCAACCTCTTTCAAAAACTCGACTGACTTGTCAGATAAACTGCAGAGCAAATATCCCTGGCCCTTTTCATAACCGAATAGCGATTGAGCGAGTTTCTCAGCAATATTTTCTGCCTCCCCTACTGGGAGATCTATGAATGCCGCCAGCCTTATGTCCGACCAAAGCGCAATACAATTTTGTTTCAAAATTTTCCCTTCACCATCGCCTAACTGCACGCGCTGTACACCAGATTCACTGGATGTCAGGACCGATCGCGTTGAATAACTTGTTTCCCTCAGGAACCTACCAAACAGTGAATGTTTATTTTCATTATATCTTGCTTCGTAGAAACCGTATAGTGTATTCTCGCCGGTCTCGGAATCCTTTACATATATACCTTCTTTCAACAGTCTCTCCACTGCATCTTGCAAAGACAGCCCTGCATAATCTCTCTCGGTTCCAATTTCAGCTAGGTATATCTTGATCCGTCTCCCCATCGCTTATAGCTCCTACACCGCTCGCCTCTCCTCCAGTATGCTCTTTTCAAGGTATAACTTTGGATAAGGCCTAATGTAATACACTATCTTATTGCCAGCAGGATATTTACCTAGCCAGTGGCCGCTTTCTAGCCGAAGTAACATACGAACTATGGTGGATCGCTTCGAACCCGTTTCTTCGGCCACTTCTTCCGCTGTTACATGATCGCCCAGCCCTATTATTGTGTGGAGGACTTGTTCTTGGTTTGTTGTCAGATGCTCACCGAGCCACTTTTCACCAAACATACCAAGTCTGTCGCAAACCCTTTGGATTTCCCTTGTAGTGATAGGCAGTTTGTTGGTTCCTGTCGCTTCCTCTAAACTAATTCGTAGAACCCCTATCGCCTCCTTAATGGAGCCAAGAGTACGTGAATGTAGTGAAATCAACGCAGCTTCTTCAATGTACCTTTCAACATCGAGTAAGCGTTGCTTGAGTATGGCTCGAAGCAGCGTTTCGCTACCAGGCGAGATTATTATCTGCTCCGTCAACCATGTGGAGGCGATCGCGGATAGCGTCATGTCCCTGATAAGTCTGTTATAAGAGGAAGGGGTCAACCGTAGGATAAGAACTATCCATTTTCCAAGCCTTTCAGCGATTGCCTCCAGGTAGGGAAAGACGGAATAGCGATCCAAGACGTCACAATCGTCGACGAATAGATGTGTTGTTTTATGAAGTTCAAGTGATTTAATCCACTGGGAAAAGTCGTCTTCGCCATTATCATCATCTTCATCCAATCCATGGGCGAAAGATCTTGCCGAAATGTAATTCGTGACTATCCCAGATGCGAAATCTGATACCTCCTTGAGTGTGCTATTCTTCATCGAATCCAATATCGCCTTGCAAGTAAGTAGTATCGATGATCCGCCGGTTCCCCTTAATCCAACAATCGGAATGACTCTTATGTTACCTATGCCAACTTTTCCAATCAAAGTAAGCAGATTCTGTATTTCTTTCTCGAAATCAACAAGTTGCTCAGGAGCGGAGACTGGCTTGAGATCAAGAGGGTCTTTAGCGAAATCAAAATGAAAAAAGTAAGGAGTTTCGGATAGCGCGATTCCGCGCTTGATGGAATCCTCCCATTCAATTGTCATCTGTAATCTGAGGGTAATGAATGATTGAATAGTATTTAGCTGTTACCCATATGTTGTTACATCTTTTCTGTTACATATATTTTAAATTGCTTAGTTATGTTTAAATATTACTATCTCGATAAGTCAAAGCCAGTAAGCGAAGTGAAAAAATGACACCTTCAGTCCACGTGATGGGTATGTTTAGGAACAAAGACTCCGAGCAAATCAGGACGGGAGTTGCAATGAGACGTGGACAAGATTCTCGCAATTTCCAGACAAATTCGCTGCCAACAGGTTATATCTATAGATTTGAGCCAACCAAGAGTCAATTGGCCCACATCAGGGCAAACCAAGCCGTGACCGCAGTCATGCTGAACCTGGACAAGGTCAGTTCCTTACTCAAGAAAGGGATTACATCATCCTTCTTTCGCTCCGACCAGATTGCAATAACCACTTCCACTATCAGTGATGCTAGACTTCCTTCGTACCATGTTGAAAGGGAAGCCAGTATTGTCAAACGTTTCTCTCCTCTATTCCACGTTCCTTGTGATAGGCCTGTCTATGAAGTCCAGAACCCGGAAGAAAGACGTTGGTTCATTGAGAGCCAGGTACGTGATACTCTAGAGCTTAGAGACCGAATCCAAGGTACAAGAACGAAATTGTTACCATTATTGAAAGGCGTCACAGATGAAGAAATAATGCTCTGTCATAATCTCTTTTCAAAACAGGGCTTCAATCACTTCACTTATTATGCAGCCCAGTATTTTGGCAAGGGGCGAGGACGCTCCTCAAACGTACTTGCCACTGACATAAGGCACATCATATCACTTTGCTCTCTGAATTATCTGCTTGTTATAGGGCTCCAATCATCAAATGTCTTGTCAAAGCTTCCCCCAGAAGTGAGGGCACATGCTGGACTGTCATGGGCACTAAAAATTAGGGCGATTGAAAAATCTCTTCAATCGGCTGCAGCAAGCCAACCCTTATTGCGATGCGGGGAGCAAACAATCTTTGAAACACGTCAAAGTCTCGTGGATGCCCCAGAATGGTATCTTGCAAAAGACAGTTGATCATTATGGGAACAAAGATCGGTGGCAAAGAATTTCGGCGTTATGAATACGCATATGAGAATTCTACGAAGTCTACATCACAATCAAATAACAAGATTGCACCCGGTCTTGAGCACGAGCAGGAAGTGGAAAGGCGATTTAAGGAGTATTTGCGGAATATTCAACCTGAGCAGTATGAAATGAGGCGCCTAGATGAGATTGAACAAGAAGTTGAAAACACCCTTAGAAGTCGGCTATCAATTGTTGAGCGCCACATGTTCGGTTCGTCGGTCAAAGGGACAATGGTGAAAAAGAAAAATGGCAATGATATGGATGTCTTATTTGTCCTGGATCCTGCTGTGCATGGCGCATGGCTAAAACAACCTCAAGGTGAAAAGGCGTGCCTTGAAACGATACGACAAGTACTGTCGCTGAATCCTCGTCTGAAAACTGCATCGATTAGAGTGGACAAGAACGCAGTTAACGTCATGGTTGACAAGATGAGCATAGATGTTGTACCGAGTTTCCCCGGCAGTGAAAGAGATTTTGTCATCCCTGATACGTCACGTTCGTCTGGTTGGGTTAACACCGATCCGCGGCGGTTCAAAAGGGTACTGCAAGAAATAGATAAGCGTAATTCAGGTAAGGTAATCCCTTTGATACAGAAAGTAAAAGATTGGAATAACAGACATGGCGGTTACCTACGTTCATATCACATCGAAGCAATGGCATATCTATATTTCAAAACCGCGCCAGAAAGAAGCGGAGACGATATCCATCCACACATCAACGAGTTCTTCACAAGATTGCCCCATTACCTCCAAACCGGTAACATCAGGGATCCGATAACTGGAGAGAGATTGGACCACTACCTCAGAGACAGCAGCAGAGATAGGGCAATTGCTGCAGCTTTTGGAGCTAAAGAACACGCCATACTTTCCCGTGGACTACAGGAAAAGGCAAAGTACCAGACAAGCCTAGATGAGTGGAACAAGCTATTGCATGATTAAGCTGTGGTGACATCAGGAATGTCGAATGATCATTTACAAACGACGAGGAAGGGAATTGAAACCCATGCCAGACGCATATTCACCGATACGACCTACACATACAAGGGTCATTTTATAGTTGCTGAAAGCATGCATAGATGGCATCGTGGATTCGGAGTCACTGTCGTCACGCTCTCCGCCATCGTCGCATTTTCTGTCATATATAGATTCATTTTTTCTTCATCAGTTGCAGTTATTTCCTCCCTTGCTGCATTTGTCTTAACATCCATTACTACCAAGATGAATCCCGGTGGGTCTTTTGAAAAGCATCAAATGATTGCCAACGATTATCTCAATTTGCAAAAAAAGGTCTCTCGTTTCATAGACATTGACCTAAAGGATGAGACATCAGATATAGGCAATCTGAAAATCACACTGTCTTCATTGTTGAATGGTCAGGCGGAGCTGAACCTCCGTTATTCTCAAGACATCATACCACAATGGGCTTACAAGGAGGCAAAGAGAAGGATTGAAGGAGGCGAAACGACATATGAATGGGAAGTTGATGAATTGGGGGGTTATACTCATGGACATCAACTGTGAGCGGTTGATGGATAGAAGGCATTTCACCCCATGGATGTTGTTTGGAGTGAATAAAGTGGGAGTACAGGATCCGCAAATTTTGGCCTTTGATAACGTAGGGATGAAATCCAGATGTTAGAAATCAAAGCGGCATTCCCCAACTATCTGCATTTACGGTTTGAGTAAATGGCTGCCATAATAGGCGATTTTCTTGGAAGTTGTTGGACAATGCCGCCGAATAATGTTTTCCTCAGTTATTCAATGGACAGAGTTACTGTTTTCAATTCTAACTATTTCCATTCAAAGCAGCGAAGCATTATAGGGAACGAAAACTCATAAGTCAGGATTCCGCCTTGTGCGTCTGCTCATTGCGGATTATTCAATGCTTGCCTTTCGACGAACTCGATCAATTCCACCACCCGCGGATAATATTCTCCAAGTGCCCTGAACGAAAGGGAGACCGACTCTCCATGAGCTATTTTATTTCGATTAGAAACGATGCTGGTGACCGCGTCTTTAACATCACTCTTGGTTGAAAAAAGCTGATCCAACTCGGCATGCCATTTAGGATAGAAAGAGTTAGCGAGCTCGCATATATTCTCTACAGTTGGGTTCCGAGAACGATCCAATTTCGAAGAAACATAATTTGAAACCCCTAGTTGATAACTATGCCTCTTTGTATACTCCGAATAGATCTTTTTGATCGATATTTCGAGGAAACCAGAAATGAGTATGCACAAATACCGAGACCAATGGGATAATAGTTCAGTGTCTTCAGAGAATTGGGTGCCAAGCTCAAGAAGATTATCGATCCGTTTCTTACGTTGCTTAAGCTCTTGGTCTATCATCACTCGATTTCCCCAAGAGTCTTGGTTGCAAGTTCCAAACGGGTGTTGACTCTTTCCTCATCCGAAGTGCGAGTTTCTATGGCAACACGGAATCGTTCGTTTTCCAATAGAGATTTATAAGCATTACGCAGGCGTTCAGGTCGCAATATGGGTTTCTCCAAGAGCCTGTTTGCCACGGCAACCATTACAGAATCGAAAAGTGCTGCTTGAACGAGCTTTGAAGGCTTAAAGGCATCCTCACCAATCCATTTGCGTACGAATGCAACGGTGTCGGCAAACACCTGTTTTGCATCACTGACAAAGGATTCCGGCGGATTCCTGTTATTCGCCATGAAAGTATTCAGGAATTCCTTCATAGGATTCCGATATTCGTGGTGATTCCTATGCAGAGCAAGGAATCTCAAAATGAGTTCTTGGTCACGCATTCGAGTGCTAACAGGCCCAAATAACGCTCGCCAATCTGAATTCTCATTCATTTCTGCTAGAACTTCATTGAATCTTCCATGATACAAACAGGCTCGAATCTCTTGGGGTGTCAGAAGTGAGCCTCCAGTGTTGAGTCTCTCGAAGAGTTTGTATATGCTACTTTGATCATCTGTAGGCTCGTCTTGCCTAACGATTGTTGCATGAAGGATGGAATCATCCAAACGTCGCCTGTCCCCTTCTTCCAAACCTTCGTAAGTCATCCCATCAAATCTTGAATCGTCAATGCTAAGTGAAAAAAGCTTTTTCAATGGCTCGAACTTGCCATTATAGAAAAACTGAAGCGACTTCAGTCGTTGTTGACCGTCAATTACCAAAAGCTTCTGTGTTCCAATCTCCTTTGAGAGAAATATGCCTGGAACAGGCAATCCCAGCAACAATGACTCTATGAAGCGTGAGGCTTGCTTAAATTTCCAAACATAAGATCTTTGAAAGGGAGGAATTTCGATATCGCCCTCATTTAGCCTTTTCACAAGACTATCAATTGGATAATCAGCGCCGTAGCTCGTTATCGAGTATTTGAAAGGAGTCTCCTCATCAAGCTCATCTATGACCTCCTCATCGGAATCTTTCTTCACTGACATAAAGCTCCGAGTCAAGATATCCATGACAGCCTTAAACTATTCGGGTCATCTCTTGCAATTGGCGGAAATCGTGTCACACCCCCAGATAGGATAGTACGACCATTGAAACTGACCAATGGAAAACTCCAGATAGCCTCCGCCTACCTTCACAATCCTGGAGCATTATTCAAAAGTCACAAGTCCAGGCGAACTCGTGATTTTTACATGGCAATTATGGATTAGGAATCCGTGTGATCTGGAATGTGTAGCATTCATAAAAGTGTGGAGGGTTGGTGGCGTATGAGGAATTCGCGAATCGCTGTGAATTCCATCACATTACTAGGAACTATTTTAGAAACTAACCGATTTGGCTCTCTGACGCATTTTCCTTTAATTTTCCGATAGATGTAATTTCATCTACTCGAAGCTTTGCATTCCTGTTATGACAGTGCCTTATTTCGAATAAGATAGTATGAAATCCAAATCTTCACTTGTAACAATCGATCCATTCAGATGTTGTGTTAGCCATAATCCGCTTTTTCTGATAGCCCACACAGGAGAGTACAATCCGAGCCAATCCTCTGAAGGATGACAACGGTCGCAATGGGAAACTGTTGATATCATCTTCGCCTCCAACTCAAGTCTCTTCAGCTTTTCCTCTAACGGTATGACGGCGAACGAGAGATTGTGCTTCATATAAGACGAC
>JAKBSX010000073.1 GCA_021844725.1 Actinomycetes bacterium
CAGCAAGACAGAAATAATTTGAATCCCATCGTGCAAGCTGAAATCGAGACAATTTTATTTACTGGTCGAGCGATGGACTTTGCTGCGACAATTCACGGCGTTAAACTTACTGATGGTCTCATTAGGGAGTTTGCGAAACAAGCAGGGATTGGGCATCGGCAACTCATTGACGTAGTTCTTCCAAATTTGAAATCTGCTGATATCATTGATTTTTTAGTAGAGAACGATGAAGTAGTCATGCTTGAGGAATACGTAAAACTGACTGGAACGCTCCTTGACCAAACTATGAAAGTTCTTAATGCAATGAACCCCAGCGATGTAGAGATGGCAGTGTTACACAGTATTGAGATTGCCTCTTGGGCCCCTCTAACGCGATCCGAGCATCTACATCAATTGACAAAAAGAAGATTTGAAGATAAGGTCGCCGAAGATGGGTTGAACCTGGCGCTGGCTGCAAATGTGAACAAACGCGTTATGTCGCCTGAGCTTTCTGAGGAAGTCATTTACAATCCATACGTTTGGGGAAGCGGCCAGATTAAGATCGCAGCGTTTCTCCGTTCCCTGCCGTCCCCTGAGCGCGATAGTCTTCTGAGCATTTGTGAAGATGCCGCCAGCAAACCTGGTCTTGCGCTACCCGCGCTTACCTCAGGTACGCCACAAATGGTGGCGAGTGCTAGGAAGGTTGGGCTTCTTCAAGCTTCTACGGTTAAATCTTCCCGATCGAAGTTGAGCCAAACTTATGTTTTTTCACCGCTTCTTGTAGAAGAAGATGACAAGCTCTTCACTACCGAGGCACTGCATCAAAGAAAACTTTTCGTTGCTCATATCCTCTTTGGTCACGAGAAGGCAACTTTC
Source organism: Actinomycetes bacterium (assembly GCA_021844725.1). The sequence goes on from JAKBSX010000073.1 coordinate 856, forward strand.
GAGCATGGTAAGATCCAGAACCCTGTCGTATTGGTCGAAGCGCTTTTGAGGAAAGGGGTTGTTGGTCCAGCGTCTAATATCGCCACCGACTATCACTTACTGGAACGACATGGAATAGTTCAAGTCGAAGAGACAAGTAATGGCCGTGCCTTCTTAAGGATGGTTAAACCTGAGATTGTTGAAGGGGGCCTTGATTGGCTCCTACGAACAGTAACCGGGGAGGTCACGGGGAAACCGGTCGTGCGTATGTTTCAGTCCCCGAGTCAGTTTGTCACGCCCGAGCAAGATCGTATGGGACTCGGGGATCAGGAGGCGACGGATGAAATTGCTCGATCATCAGTCTTGAAATTACGAGAGGAGCTTCAGAGTGCAGCGCGACAAGATACCCCCTTTAGTTGAAGTGACTAAAGGCGCCGAACTAGAGGCCAGAGTAGCCCAAGTCTGGTTTTGGGAGGGATATTTCGCTCGTTTTGGAGTCAATCTTCAGCGCCACTACTCGCCCGAGACATTACAAGTAACTGATCTCGATCTCCTTGCGTACGACTTCAGTCCGACTCTCGTACGATCAAAGGTCATCGGAGAGGTAAAATCGGGATCGCGAGACAAGCCTCTTGACCGCTCAATCTGGCTTGGGGGTTTGCTTCAGCTCGTAAAGGCGGACGCTGGCGAAGTAACAACTCGATCGGTGCCATCGCTAAAGGTTAGAAATCTTGCGCGCACATTGGGGGTAACGGCGCAGTCGGTTGAGGACTTGGAGCGTCGTGAAAAGGCTATAGGGGTTTTTGAACTCGGCGAGCTGGGATCTCAGGGCAAGCAAGCGGTCAGAACACTTGATGAGGTCCGGGCCATATGCAAAGCGGATCCGGATTTAGATCGCGCATTTTGGTTCCTCAGATCTGAGGTATGGTTTCTCGATCCAATCAGTTCGTGCAAGAAAATAATTGGGTTGTTGAAACAACTTTCGGTTCGCTGGACACCTGGAGTTGACGTTGCGGATGATCGAAGCCTCAGATGGCTTTTCGCCGAAAGCATAGTAGTGTTCGTTCTAAACGTAGTTACAATTTCAGGTTATGCCCTTACGCTCGACGAGCGCAATTTCGCTAGCCTCTTGACCGAGCGACTTTCTGAGGGAGCAATCCCAATCAACGAAATGAGGCGATTGGGAACCAAGATCGATAAATATATAGCTGGAATCCTTACGGCGGCTAAAGCGCCTGCGGCAATCAAAGTAGATGCTATGGGCGCACTTGAACCACAGGCACCTGAGTATACCGAAACATTTATTGAGCTAGCTCTGAGGCTTCGAGCTGTTCCTCTCGAAGCGCGTCGAGCTCCGAGACAGTTTGACCTTTTGCTTCATGAGCGTCTAAGTAATCGCAGAGAACCAGCCACGATCGGAGCGCAGAGAATCGGTCTGAACTCAACAGGTGGGGGTGCGCGTCTCAGAAGAATTATTGGAGCGTTCCTACGGGCTCAGGCAGGATTGCCAGATGAAATCGCAAATGCAATCAGCTTAGATGTTGTTGGGGCTCCAACTTCGAAGACTACGTTGGATGATGATCATTTAACTCCAGTTCAGGGTTTACTTTTAGAGGCTTCAGATTCTTCGTTAGTTCCGGATGATAGTCAACGATCCCGATAAATCTTGAAGTTGATCACGAACTGTTCCGTCGACCTTGGTTATGCTTATGGTCGATGACACCAAGCATACGCATTTTCAAGCTTATGGCCACCTGTTGTGCTTCGTGTCGCGGTGGCTGATCTCGACCTTCGATCTCCCACGTCTGTCACCTCAAATTCCCTCAGATCGGGCGTGAAGGCGGTTGAGGGAGTGTTACCCAGGACCGAAGTACGAATCGAGCCCTTTCGGTTCGAAGCATTTCATATGGAGACATAACTTTTATGCCTAGGTCAATGCAGGCATTTGGGATTTTTATTTTCTTAGTCGACGGCGAAGCAATCTCGTGGCTAACTACAACGAATTCATTTGAATGGGCATGAGCAACGAGATAGTAGTCCGCTTTCTGAAGGAAGGTATTCACTGCAACTGGTTCATAGGCTCCAGTACTGGCCCAAGTGCTTACGATTCCCATGCTCGGTAAAATTGCCGGAGTTGGCGGAAGAAAAAATTCTGTAGTCCTTGCTTTTGCCCACTCAGCAAGTTCATCATCGCCTGCAAGCAGTTCGTCCCGCACCTTTTCGATGCTGAAGACATTTCCTTTTTCATTTTCTATATCAATCCAGTCCCAAAAGGCAGGACAGAAGTCAAAACCGTAATGTAGGTTCTTGGCCTGGATGAAGACGTTGGCATCCAGCAGGTAGGCCATTACATTACCCCAAGATGACGGCCAAGTTCATGAAAGGTTGCGATTTTCCTAATGCCTAACATTTGTAACGCGTCTCGGTGAAGTGTTTGGCCTTCAAGCGTACTTACGAAGACAGCCCGAGCAAATCTCTTGCTGACTCTGGCTGGTTGCGTGTTATAGAAATTACCTCCTCCACTTGTTTGTTCGCTCATTAGTGCTCGCACATGAGCGAGTTCGGTATGCTGAAGTTCTAGATACTCGGTTCGACCTATGTATCCAATCTCAAAAATCCGACGCAAAGCTACGAGGGTACTCACCTTGAATTTGTGTGCAATACGACTGAGTTCATCAGGGAGGTGATTTCGATCTAAATGCATTGCTTCCAACTCGGTCCTCGGAACAAGGATCTCCGCCGCCACTTGATTGCACCACCGCTCGACTGCATTGTTTGGCGTTCGGTTCATATCTGCGTCTGATAGGGCCGACTCACCTAGCCAAAGGTGAGCTAGCTCATGCACCAGGGTAAATATCTGTGCCGCTTTGGTGTCTGAACCATTAACGAATATAACCGGTGCTAGATCATCTACCAGCGTAAATCCACGAAACTCATCTGGATCAATTTTCCTGTGCGTGTTGCTCCCGACGATACCACTAACCATGACTAATACCCCGATGGAGTCAGCCCGGTCGAGCAATCGGTGGAATGCTTCGCTCCAATTGGAGCCACGTTGACCACTATGAAAAGAAAGAAGGTTTCCTATCTGACCAGCGGCGTCCTCTATGGGGAGATTCGTGGTTAATGTGCGAATGAACGGAACTGGTTCTTCGCCATTTTGTCGGGCGTATTCTCGGTACCATTCCTGACGTTGTTGGCAAAGGTAGACGGTTTCAAGCAGGTCCGGACTTGGCCTTGCTATCTCTGTACTTCCTACAGTTCTAAAGTCGGGAATGGGAAGTGTTTCTACCGGAGGCTCAGTGAGGAATAGATAGCCGATGGGAGTATGGGTGGCATGGGCAAATTTTTCGAGCTGTTTTAGCGTCGGATGACTTTCGCCGCGCTCCCACGCATCTATTTTGGGAAACTGGGCACGGAGATATTCCGGGGATAATCTGGATCGTTCGCGTGCCCAGGACAGGATCTCACTTTTTATTGGGACTCGGACTGTCATTGTTTATTTCCAATCAGGAAAACTCTCTAAGTGGTGGAGAATATCATTCTCAAAAAATATCCATCGGAAGGAAATCTGATTGCTTATTTGGTTGAAGCAACGTGCCATGTTCTTCATTTCATTAGTGAAATCATTTTGTTGTAGGTCAGTAGGTAAGCAATTTGTTGTTCATGTCATTCAAGCATATGCCTTGATGACACAGCCATCCACGTTATCAATCTCACGTCGTCTTTTTGCAATTGTGGCAGAGGTTGTGGTGGGGGCGCTACGGTGAGTCCAAATTCCTCAGAAGTAGCTTTCAATTTTTCTATTTTGCTCCGGGAATCAAGAGACTCGTCAGAAAGTATCTCTCGAACAGCGCTTTTGATCTCGGTACTCCATCTCCCTGAAAGCTTTGCAGCTAACTCGCCTTGGATGTCATCTCCCAAAAAGCCGCCCTCTTTGTAAACAAGTTGGGCAGCATCTCGAAATGTCTTTTCAACATCTGGCATGAGATTGTTGGGATCGGAGAGGTAGATCCATTTGTTGTGGGCATCTGCTGAAGCAACTTCCCAGGCTGCGAATGCTTTTTCGTAGGCTAGATCAATCAGATGCCGAGGTGTTGTTTCGACTTTTGGATCAGCATGTATCAGTGAAACCAGAGTGTCGTCGTCTATGTCAAAGAGTTCCTGACCGTTTGGCTCTACGGTGATTGTCGGATTCCACGCTTTGTCAGTGGGTACCCACCTGAACCACGGTTTTGGATGAGATCCCATCTTGATGCAGAATACATAGCCGTTCGACTTTGCATTCGGATTTACAAAACCGCTTCCAGATCCATAGGGTAGATCCAGAACCGCACTTTTGAATCTGGGATCTGAAAGTGATTTTGTTAGGGTCTTCCGGTATTCTTCGCCAGATAGTGCTGCAGAGTTGTCAGATTTCTCAAACAAGTCTGCTCGTTCTGCCAAAAGCTGTTCGATTTGATCCCTTGTATCAGAGAGAACTACCTCAATCTTGGAATTTTGGCCCGGTAATACCGTGCCAGTACCAATGGCTGCATCAGCGTAGGCTAGTTTTCGCATCAGTGTTTCTTCCAAATGAAGTAATTCATTTAGCACATCGGCCGGAAAGAAACAGCCAATGTAGATGTAATCGTGCTTAGACCCAATACGGTCGATGCGTCCGCTACGCTGCACCAGTCTCATTGGATTCCAAGGAAGATCGTAATTTATGACTCTTCCGGCTTGCTGGAGGTTTACCCCTTCAGAAAGGACATCAGTGGCAAAGAGTAGGTCGAAAATGTCCTCATCTTTGGGAGTTCCATCTTCCTTCAGCTCTCCAGCAGTTTCTGGCGCAAAATTGGCGATTTCTGATGCACGTCTTTTTTGGTTGGTCCCTCCTTTTGATCCAAAAATAGCCGGAGCTATCCGCCCCTTGAAGTTAGATAAGGGATCACTGTCCGAAGCTGTTTCAACTGCATTTTCCACCCTTTGGTGGAGGTCTTTTATGGTGTCGGCAAAGCTTGAGAAAATGACAGTCTTGCGGCGGTTCGAGTCCGACATCCCTGAACTGTCAATTTTGGCAGCTTCGGAAGCAATAGACCTTAGCTGCTCAATAAGTTTGTCAGCTTTTGTGTCGAACGACATACACACCTGATCCGCAAGGTCTTTCAGTTCAATTAGCAATTCCAGGTCAGATTCTACGTCTTCACGAAGACTGGAAATATCAAAGCTGGCGACCGGAAGGACTTGGGACATTGCCTTTTCGTCTAGACGGGAGAGGAAATCATCAAGGTCTTCCGCCGAAGATGACGACCATTCCACCAGGGCTTCTCCGGATAGTACTTTGCCCTGGTCGAGTCCTCTCAAAAAGGCTTTGTGGGACAAGATCAGTTTACCCAAGGTGTTCGAAAGTGCCTCTGGGCTGCTTTCGAGCCTTTTGAGAAGAGCTGAGCGAAGTAGTCCCGAGTTGGCTATCTGGTAGGATTCTAGGTCCCCAGAGATCAAATAAGCGCTTGAGGTGTACCTTGCCATTCGCAGTCGGCCAGCTTGAGGCTGTCGGGTTCTAGGCGAACTAACGAGGTCTTCGTTTTCTTTGATTTCAATGGCCCTGACTACTTTTTGAAGGAGTTCAAATCCGAGTTGACTTAGCCGGTAATCGATACGGTAGACATTGGGAGTAGGGAACTTGATTGATTCGATCTTTCCACTTTCCAAGGTAACTTGGTCGCCCAGATAGTTCTTTTTCACAAATTGGCGGGTACGTCTCACCGCGACTTGATCCATGAGATCGAACAGGTGAGTGGGGGAGAGACTTTCAGGATCGATCTGTTGAGCTGACTTGATGTAATCCTTGATCGAGGGTATTCCAAGGTGCGCGAATGTTGCGTCATTTTTGATGAAATAAGAGATCAAAGTATGTAGGTCATAAAGTGAGTTGTTGACAGGGGTGGCTGTAAGAAGTACCACCTTTTTTGGGTTTGGTCCACCAAGCACAGAAGTGATTGCTTCTGAACGGAGTGCCGACGGATTTCTCAGGTTGTGAGCTTCATCTATTACTACCAGTGCGTAGTCATCGAAATATGCCTTGGCTCGCTCTGGGCCATTTCCGTTACATAGTTCCTCGTACTTGAGGCGCAGCTGGTCATAGGAATAGACATCCACGCGTTTTCTCGAAAAATCATGGTACTTAAGAAATGGTTCCCAAACTGATTTCTGAATAGCGGCTGGACAAATCACTAGTACCGACTGGCGATTAGTTTTTGATGCCTGCATTATGACTTCACCAGCCAGATAAGTCTTCCCAAGCCCTACCTCGTCTGCGACCAATACCCCGCCGTTTTGTTCAAGGAGTCTGATCATCCTGGCCACTCCGTCTCTTTGAAAACTGGTGAGACTTAGGCCGGTAGTTACCTCTGCATCGTTATCTGAATCTCCGTACAGCTCGTACAACATTCTTAGGAATATCAACCAAGGAGAGTGTGGCTCCCATCGTTTGCGATAAAGGTCAGCTAGTGGATATTCTTCGGATTCTGACCACAGCTTGTCGAACCACGCCCGTACCAGTGTGTTGTGCGTTCCTTGGGGATAGCCTAGATTTAGTTCCCGATTCAGGGAGAGTCCAGCAAAGGTAAAGTTCGCCGATCCGGCCAGTACCCCTGGGAAATGGTCATGTTCAATTATCAGCGCCTTGCCATGAAGAAAGCCGTTGACATAGCGCCTGACGCTAACTTTTGGAATATCGTCTGGGGTCTTCGAATCGAGCCAGGCGACAAGTCTTTTGGCAGCAGCGTCGCTCTGCTTTGTAAAGCCGGTTAGATCTCGCTCTGCTTTCATCCATTGGTCATGTTTAGAAAGTATTGAAGATAACCATTCCGGGTCATCTGCGTAGCTGCTGACCTCATTTTTGGTCACACCCTGCTCTGGTTCTGCTCCGAATAGCAGGCGCACATGGAGTACTTTTTCTAGTTCGTCTGCAATTAGTTCAAACCCTGAAGGATTGATATACGCGGAGGCAATGGCGACATCTGGAGGATTTACCAGTTCTTTGCGCGATCCCGACAAAAGAAGGTTTATTGCATCAGCCACCTTTTCACTATTGGCAGGATCGTTGGTAGCAAATATTGGGGGAAAGCTACCTTGGAATGACGTTTCAGGACCATTTGTCATAGTTTGCGTCCCCATAATCTGAAGTGTTGAACTGTGGCCTCCAGGCGAGCTTGGTAACTCCAGCCCCTGTGGAATGTTTCAAAGATGTGAGTTAGCTGGTCCTCTGAAAGTTGGTAAAGATGTGCTACTACTGCGTCTAGTTCGGCGATTAGATCGTTCTTTTCGGTTGGATCTGTAACTGATCCCACCGTTACACCAACCTCTTTGGCCCACTCGTTGAATCTTTCATCCACTGCAGCCAAACGTCCTGATATCTCGATGACACGGTGCCGAAGAGCATTGTCAAGTGATGGACGTGGAATGGGCATAGGGTTTAGGATTTCGAAAGATAGGCTGAGTTCAACATATCGCCTTGCATACCAATCAAAAATGATAGACGACAGCATCCCGAGTAGAAATGCTTCGTCTGAGGCGCTGCCACCCTTGCGGAATAGGTAAGGTGCTTTGTGAACTGCTACGGCACCAGGCGGTATTAGGCACGCGATCACAGTTCGGGTGTCAGTTGCTCTTGCGACATCCCGAAACGCAATCCTTGCTCTTTGCCAAGGTCGGGGAGTGAGAGCTTCATCGGAAAGGCCATAAAAAGCAGAACGTCGATTGCCGCGCTGATTGACGAGCTTGTTTTCCAGGAATGGAAATACTTCATCGGAATGTGCAAAGGCATAGGGATCACCAAAGTCTGGGTCCCAGAGGTTGAACGTTCGGCCCGAATAAACCAGGACGTCACCGATTGGATTTGTAAGATCAAAATCCCAAAGTCTTTTATTATTTGTAGTATTGCAGTCTCCTTGT
>JAKBSX010000074.1 GCA_021844725.1 Actinomycetes bacterium
AAAAAAATTATCGACGATTGCGAGTCATAATCATTCATATCGGGGCACTCTACAATGAGGTCTGGAAGACCACGCCCAGTTAGTGGTCTTGGGTGTGGTTTTCTGAGTGATTCAAGTTCTAGGGGCCTATCTTCGGCACTGTCTCGTGACTCTTGAAGCGCATCAATATGTCGTTGCACTTCATCTGGATCATCTGGATTAAGGGGAATACCCTGTAGCTTGCATTCGTCGATAATTTTTTTAAGAATCGTAGGAGAACGCTCTTCAATAAACAATTCCCTAAGCGTTCGTAACTCCGAAACCTCGTGCAAAGCCTTTACTAATTCCGGATTGTCCACTCCATTAGGAGGTATGGCTAAACTGCTGACATTGCAAGCATAGTAAATAGTCTTGCTGGATCGTTCAATCACTTGCATCTGTGCTTTACATTTATCAGGCGGATACCCAGGTAACCACGGACGTTCTCCGTTACAGGGAAACTTTTCATCGGGGTCAAGGGACCTTTTGCGGCCACAACTACGGCACTCAACAGTTGGCCGTTTTGGTGTGCCTCCTGGTTGATAACGAATATTATCAGGGTGTGGGCAATCTGACCCCTTGCTATCGTGAAGCCAATCAGCCCAAGGGATATCTGATAAATGCCCAATTGGACAAGCCAAAACCACTGGGACTTGAATAGTCGACCATTTGTGGCGGTTGTTATCCGAGCATAAGGAATAGTTGCAATTAAGTGGCTTGTAATCAGTAGGATCTCGCTGGTGAAGATGATGGCATGAGGGGTTCAGGCAATACTCGTAAAGAGGAAACCTCGCAGCCGGAATGATCCAATCACTATCAGGATGGGGCTTGTCTGAAGCGGGCCAAGGGCCGATGAGACGCTTAACGCCAAGGGGCTGTTCCATATGGGAATCACGAATAGTCAGTTGACGAAGTACATCACCACTATTCAGGTGCTCTGCTTTATCGAGGGAATTCATCCAAATAGGCAAGCCGCATGTGATCGCGCATACGCCATTTTGAGTGATCTGTAGGGCACCTGGCCCAAAGGTCGATATAACGTGGGCATGGCGGACTGGGGTGCTAAATGAGTAATTGCTTACCATATATCCTCATCCTCCTCTTCTATTACTGTAGAAGAGGTAGCGCCAGGCAATCGCTGGACTATGGTGGGAGCAACGCGTATCCAGCGGTCACTGATTTGCAGAGCGGCCATTTTGTCGACATTTCGCAGACTGGTTAGCACTGGCCAACTCGCAGATCCCTTGGGGCGCTTGGAATCCAAGGGGCGCAGAAACTTTCCCTTCCCATCGGTTGAACTGGCCATTCCCCAGGGAAGACTTTCATCACTAGCAGCTCGAAGCTCTTCTAATGCTACTTGCCATTGGTCTCGGATCCGCTCGGCAAGATCATCTGCTTCATCACCAGTCACGCGGCGATCAGCGATACTGTTAACGGCACGTTCCGCAAGATCAATATCATCACGACTGATAGGATCGCTATCTCCCCTATCTCTCGTTTGGCGAACAATTGAAGCAACTACACCTCGTAGCCCACGCTCGAGTGTGGCATCCGTGAACGGGGTGACTGTCGCAGGCTCGACTGCCTCGTAAAAACGATCATGGTTTGCGATAAATCGTTCATAATGCGAAATATCTCGACCGATATGTGGATCAAGAAGTACCACAACAAGGCCAGGGCCATCAGCGGAACGCCCCACTCGTCCTGATACTTGAATGTAGGAGGCAGCCATTTTAGGCTGATGCACGATAGTGAGAAGTCCCAACCTAGGTACATCTACTCCAACTTCGATGACACTCGTAGCTAAGGCAACGTCTACACAACTACGCTCTGTACGAGAAAGCTGAAGTCGTTCAAGTGCTTCACTTGCTGACTGACTAGATGCGCTTGTCAACTCGATATCAAACAGATATCGATGAAATGAGCGCTTTCCTTTTTTCTGATCTCCAGATTGCGTTCCAGTCACATTGGCCAAGTGCCATTGATATATCTTTAGATCAGTTGTCAGTAAAGATTTTGCTACCCCAAGATCTCTAAGACTTCCAAAGAACAGCACGTTGGTCCAGTAGAAATCGGCCTCTTTCTCTGAATCAGGTGCCAATATCCCGGCAGCATGGGCGAGAGCAGCAATAACTCGGGTTTGGACACGAGAGAACTGATTAAGACCCCCGGCACAGACCCCTATGTACTTTCGAGAAGGAAGACTTTCGTCTACATGAGCGAAGTAGCTGTCTTCAATATCAATGCCGGGAGGTGGAACCAGTCGTACATCATCGCGAAAGAATACTTCCTTGATCTGGCTTTTGTAAGCTCGGGGCGTAGCGGTGGAGGCTAGAATCCGAGGGTGGCGACCTCCATCATGTTCACATAGCCGGGCAATGCCAGTCTCATATAACCCAACCAGACTACCAAGTGGACCTGTGATGAGGTGAAGTTCGTCTTGGATGATCAGGTCTGGCGCCTGGTGAGTTCTCTTGCCTTCTTGATCAATTCCAAAAATTGATCGGGTATCCGATCTCCACGCAAGCTGAGCAAACTTGTCCACAGTTCCAAGAAGAAACGATGGAGGCTTTTTGTAGATGTCCTCGTCTACTTCATAGACAGGAAGACCCTTCTTCTTATTATTGACAAGGTGAAAATAGCATACAGGATTAGGACAATGGGCTTGCACACGACGACTGGAAGAAGTTAAATGTTGCACACTATAGCCGCGAACTTTCTCTGCCTGGTCGTATAGCGCTGTCGAACACCACGGACAGCGGCTGAGCAAGAAGGGGCGAGATTGTCTTTTGTTATTTTTATTGAAATCATTGAGCTGTTTTATTGCTTCTTCTCGTCTATTTGGCGTACTTGTGCTACCAAGCCATGCTCCGACAGTAAACGGGTTTTCCCCAAGCCTTCCCTCCCCCTCCTTCTCCTTTCGTCTAATCACTTCCATTGCACAGATCAACGAGGCGGCTCGCTGGAGCTGTTGGGCAGTAAGAAGGCGAAGGGTGTAGCGCATCAGGACAACGGTTTTGGGTGTGTTATCGATATCGTGAAGACGTTGCCATAGGATGGTCAAAGCTGCCACAGCCAGATACGCTTCGGTCTTGCCTCCGCCGGTCGGCATCCAAATTACATCCACGGCATCACGTCGGTGATGTTCTGGATATATAATTGAAGGCAGATTGGCAAGAAGGAAAGCGAATTGAAATCCCCGCCAACAGGGAACCTTCTTCGACGCATCAGTGGTGGGTTCTATACCTTCGACGGAGGCTTTTCTGGAGTTTTCATCGAAAGTGAGCTTGCGTGTGGCACTTTGATACGCCAGCTGCTGCCATGCCATCGCTTGACTCGTCCACTGCAAGCATTGTCGCACATCTGGATCAGCCTCAGCGAGCTGCCAACCCTCTTTCATGTTTGCCAGAAAATTACGGCATCGCTCTAGGTGTGTCTTTGCGATATCCCAGTGTTCTTCAGGAATCAGATCAAGCATGTTCTCCTTGGTCGATATCCATTGTCCATAGCCCTCGATCATCCTTTGGACCGCAGAAATCGCAGACGGGTCCCATTGTGCGAGATCTTTCATATTGATCTCGATGAGTTCGCCATTAACATCCTTGATGTCGAAACTCGTTGTCTTGACGGAAGAAGCAGGGAATGACTCGGTGGCTATCACCACCTTTCCATTTTGCTCTGTCACGCTGGCAGCACATCCGTGTCCCACCGCCCGAACGGGTTGATCCCTATATAAGAGGCGAAGGGACTGGTCCTCTTCTTTGCTTTCTTCGCTGAGGGATCTATCCTGTCGGTATTCCTGCAAGAATGAGACAGATGAAAGTTCTATCTGAAGACGAGCCTGAAAAAGAACGGATTTAGTCAACTCATCATCATAGCTGGAAATGTTGCGGATATAGCATGTTACCACTCGTCTCCCCTCTGAATCTGTACGGCGAAACACGGCACCAACCACAAGACTGAGCGCACCATCCTGTAGCGTTTCCTCCTTTTTCTCCAACGGCTTGGTAACTCCAGACCGTGGCACTTCAAACGTGATTGGATGGCTGATGTCAACCCTATGCCACCACTGTTTGGAGGAGCCGGCGACAATGACTCGATACGGCTCATACCGTCCTCCCGTGAGTTGCAACTGAATCGACGGAGTTTCCTCTGTGATCACGAACGATACCCCTATTGCAGATGGACGTGGTGACCGTGGGATCGCGATCTCCTCGCTGGGTTCGAGCGGCTCTTTGGGGGACTCGTCGGGGAGCTTTGACTTAGATGAGGCTGAGTTACGTTTGGCTGTGTCAGCTTCGTCGCCTTCAAATTCTTCATCAACAGGAGGAGTTTGTTCGGCTTGTAATTCTTCCTCGTCATGGATATACAAATTTGGATAGAGCACTCCTACTCCGTATCTGCTGATGGGTCGGTAAGGAAGAACCTCTTGGTCGTCACGCGCCTGAAATAGGTAACGCACCTCAGATTTTGATTCAAAAGAGGAATTTTCTGAAATTAGATGAGGATCAGAGCCAGGATACTTGCCTGAAGGATCAACTAAGGGACCGACTAGGTCGCGTCGTAGTGCTTCGATAATATCTTCGCGTAAAGCTGTTCCGCTAGTCATTCTCCACCTCCTAAAATAGGCTTATACATTTTCCCTGTATCAGCTTCGATAGCCCGACCCAAATGATTTAGTGGAACACTGTATGTTCTATCGTCTACGCAAGCTACAACTTCAATGAGCAATATGCCCAAGCGATCACCGTCTACCCTAGCAAAGCCCTCAGCACCAACATCATCAAGCCAATTATAGTCCTTTGTCAGAAGACAATCGAGTTCCTTTCTAATTTCCTTTCCAGCCTGTTGGTGAGCCGTTTGCAATCTTTGGAGCCGGTCCTTACAGGATAGCAACCCAATTGCGTCTATCGCCGTCAAAAGAGGAACAAATCCCCTTTCTCTAGGACATATATATCTTGATTTTGGCACATTGTATAAGAGCTGCTTCGAATAGTCGGTGGAAAGTCCTGAATTACATAATCTTTGGCATAATTCCTCTTCACCAAATTGATCAATTACTTGTCTCAGTGCGTCCTTTAATTGCTTACGATCTTGTTCGGCCTGTTCAATATCTATATCTACCCAATTGTATTTTTCTTGAAGAATGTTGGCAGCCCGATGTTCGATCTCGTCTGAATCGGCCCCTGATGCTTGCAAAAGCAGCAAGTTCCCCTTATGAAGCTTCTCCACATCACAGTCTTCTGTGCTATCGGAGGTCTCATCGACGACAATTCGTTTAGGAGTTGGGCCTTGATCGTCAGCAAAGTAAACTATGTGGCCACTGGACAGGCGAACCAAGTGGGCATCAATTCCTTCGTCGGAGTATGCGGTGGGTTTGATTGTCCGTGGAGGTGGATCAGGTAGGTTAATGCGGATAATTGGTTCGGGCTGGGTTATGAGAATAGCTGCCGGAAGGTGAGGATGCCTGTCGCCCGACAAGAGCCAACTCTCATTGAGATCTAGGTTTTCTCCACGTGAATTGATAATGCATACTTTATCGGCAGGTGGAGCAGTCACGAGCCACCCGAATTCGCGAGCAGCTCTTTGAGCATCTTTCCACAATGATTTGTAGGTCGTAGCGATATTTCCGATGACGACGATGCCTTTGTAGTGATGGCACTCACTTTTGAGTTGGACTGGCGTTTTAACTGCTGCAATGAATTTTTCCTCATCCAGAAATTCCTTAGTTGGTTCGATCAGCTTCTCGTGATAGACGACTATCACTGCCTCGGGGTGTTTGTTCTTAGATAATCCATAGTTCGATAATTCATCCAGGACAGCATCCAACAGTGGGGATCGCTCCTCCAAAAGATCTAGTGCAGCACAAGCAAGCTGTAAAAGAGGGTCTGAAAGTGAGTGATTAGGATGTTTGTCAGCGAAAACCTGACAACATTCAACGAAATTGTTGATTTTCATTGCTGGGTTACTTGGCGCAACGGGGGCTGACGTAATATCTTTCAAAAGGTCATATCCTCTTTTGACAAGCTTGGATGGTTCATCTGATCCAGGGCTGACTTTGTAGAGGTCGTTGAGATAATCGTTAAAATCTTTGAGCTGTGGCCATGAGACCGAGCGTATCGAGATGACAGGCTCAGATGCTGCTCGCCAGGTATCCGCTATATAGTCTGTGTCTGGGTGGATCACCATTCTGGCTCTTCGTCCTCTTGGTCGTATGTGGATGTCGGGGGGTGGTCTTCAATCCAGCATCCAACCTCTATTCCGCTGCCTGGTGAGAGCGCATTTTTGGCTTGTTCGCTATCCGGCCAGCAAGGCGACCATCCTTCACTAACAATTTCGTCAACGACCGCGACAGACGAAGAAGCGCGGCGACTGAGCAACAGAACTACAGGAACCTTCGGCCACAAACCACAAGAGCGTTTTAGGCTTGCAGCTTTCCCAACGGTTGTTACTAGACGAGGCTTGACACGACTAAGCCAGGAATAATCCCCGTCTGGCGACGGAAGCGATCCTGCAAGCAAGGTGGGATGACGAAACCAACCTGACTTCAGTTCCCCTGTTCCGCAGCGACCTAATGGGTGATAGGAGACAAGGGGTGAATTTTCCATGCACACATCGTCTTTAAATCCATCAACGTAACCTACGACCAAGACAGGATGTGCGCTCATGATACTTCGCTGTAACCCAGCTATATTTTGCTCACAAGAGAATGCTTTTGAAAGATCTTCAATCTCGTCTTTACATTTTTTGGGTAGACGATCTTTAGGAAATCCATCAGGTAGAAGATGAACGCTTTTTTTATTTTCCACAAAGACACTCTGCCCAAAGTGAATGTCTCCTTTCGGGTCACGAAAACCCCTTCCATCCTCGAACTTACCGCCAGTATAGCCAGTAACGGGCATCTCCTCGGAGCTCTTGACCAGATGAGTGCAATCCTCCGTACAGACATCAATTTTCTTCAATGCGCCAAGAGCAATAGCTACTGCTGCTAAACGTTCCGTTGGTATAGTAATGATGACACGTAAATTATCTGGTGGATCAAGGGAAGGGGATGCGAGAAATTCACCTATGTCCATGATGCGTTGAAGACTCTTGGGCATAAATTGACTAGTTTGCTTCTTTTTGAATATTCCGCAACTCTTTACCACTTATTCCAGCAACTCTTTACCAGTCTGCTCAAAGTATAATATCACTGTTGCTAACTGCCGTCAAGGGTGTATCCATTCGTGCGTCCAGCAGCTCGGGTGCCATGACCCGAAAGGAGCAATTATGACATAGCCGAGCGATAAGTTCACAACAACCAACCGATGAAAATTCGGTCCAGGGAGACGCCAAGGTCCCTGGTAGTGAAGCCTCTAGCGTAGATCGAGAGGTCTGCTCTAAAGCGGGGTGGAACAAATTGGCAGTCCGCAACATAAAGTGAAGCTTGCAGCGTCGTTAACTGTAACCATTCAGCACCCTGACCAGGGAATCGCGCGGATCGCGCGAATATCCACCACTTAACGCGCGCGCATGTATGCTGGTGGCGTGTCGGACAAACCCAGCTACGAAGAGATCGTTGCCGAGAACGATGTTCTTCATGGGGAGATAGATGTTCTTCGTATTGAGGTGTCCAGGCTTACCGGCCTGACGGAGACTCAGAACCGCAGGATCGCCGAGTTGGAGAGGAAGTCCAGCCGGAACTCCTCGAACTCATTACTTGTCAACGGCCACGCTAAAATCCCCACGGACGGCCACGGAATTCCCCAGTTTGGTTAGGCCAGGGGCATCGCCCCCTTTCCAGAGAGAGCCTGGGCAAGACAGATGGACTTGCCACCCTATCTCGTTGTTCTGCCGTTGATACAGGCAGGGGAATCGATAATCGAGTGAAACAGTAAATGAGTGATGTAATGAGTGAGTGAAAAGAATAAGTTAATGATGAGTAATAAAATAAAATGAATGAGTAAATGAAGTGAGTGAGTGAGTGAAAGGTGGTTGGTGTGTGAGGAGAAAAGGGGGTCGGCACCAATGCACCGGGAGTGCATGGCGTTACGTAACAGCAATGTAACCGGGTGGCACGTGCTGGTAACGTTACGTTTTTCGTAGCCGGTTGTACCTAAATGTAGCCGGGTACATTTGTGTTACGTGACAGTTTCGTAGCCGGTTGTACCTAAATGTAGCCGGGTACATTTGTGTTACGTGACACAGATGTAACCGTACTCCGCTACTAGCCGTATGAGTGAGCGTTAAGGGTGTAGGCTACATTTGTCTTACGAGAGATGAATGCAGCCATACCAGACGGTCTGAACCATCGAATGACCACCCAAGAGTGGGGGTGGCAAAAAAACCAATAGGAACGCGACTGGCAAATTACGCAGGAATAGTCACCCAGAAAAGTAATACCCTCTTTTTATAATATAAACACAAAGAGGCAACAATGCTGAAAGGCGGGTCGGTACCCATCAAGTTAGTTGTCATCTTTTTTCTATTGGCAGTCAAGCACCTTGTTGAAAAAAAACATTCGATCAATATATATTCGTAGATAGCCGATACAGTTATGGCGCGTGGATCATCTTTGAGCTAGAATACCTGATCATAGGGTAGAAGTGAATCTACCCACATGGGCAAATTTTACTCCAAACACCATTACCGTCGTGCAGAATACGTGCAGAATTGAAATAATTCTTGGTGTTTTTCGGTGTTACTCGGTATCACTAAATACCAGGTCACAGCGTTGTGTCGAACATACGTCCTGGTAAAAAAGCTGCTTTAAC
>JAKBSX010000075.1 GCA_021844725.1 Actinomycetes bacterium
GAAGTACCATCAAAATTAGTTCGAGATATCACTTTCCATTTTTTTTATCTTAATTGACTTTTCCAAAAATCAGGCACTTTAGAAGAATACACAATGCTTCTCGCTCCAAGAAATTCTGCAAGGTTTTCAATTGCACGTGCAACATCCTTTCCTGCATCTTTAGTTCTTGGGGCGAAACTTTCAGCATAAACTGCATTTATGGTGAGTATTCCTTTCTTCCTATCCATTAGTGGATCAATTCTTCCGATCAATTTGTCGCCATGCAGTATCGGAAGGACATAGTACCCATATTTTCTCAAGTTTTTTGGGACATAAATTTCAAAACTCATTTCAAAATCAAAAAGGGCCCTCGTTCTCTCTCGATCAATTATCAGATTGTCAAATGGAGAAAGAAGTGTCGTCCTAGGATCAAAATCGTCTTTGCTCACACGATCTAGAATTTTCAGGTCTTTTGAGTGGATGTAAGATTTCTTACCATTGTTTGTATGTTCAACCTGTATCTCTGAAATAATTCCTTCGGACTCTAAATCACTCAGAACTTTAATCGGATTGCTGTACCGGCCAGAGGAAAAATGAGACATGATCTGCTTTTGAGTTGCAATGCCAAGCGCTCGTAACGACTTGATCATTGCAAGTCTATCTACCTCGTAATCTGAGATCTTTTCCTTTGGGGCCCATTTTGGGAGGCAACGCTCGGAGATATCCCATAATTTTTGTCCACCAGAGCGTCCAGCGACCATTACTCGACCCTGTGCGAGCAGAAAATCTAGCATCCGACTGACATTTCTTTCATTAGTCCAACCACTAGATTTCCACGGTCTCTTTGATTTGTCTTCTATATCCTTAGAAAGAAGAGGACCCTTCTCACGCAGTTCACGCAAAATATACGAACATAATGTTTCATTTTTCTTCATCCACTTTTTAATAAAAACATGCCAAGATTTGGGAATGCCATGCCCAGTGAGATAAGCACGCATCCGAGCGCTATGAATTGGATAGTCTTCTGTCAATACAATCGATGCGGCATGGCCAAAATATTCGAAGAGTTTCCGCTCCTTCCACAAAAGAAGATCTAAATCATCAAGGTTGTATTTTCCAAGACGACTCCAAAGAACAATGCGATGGCTCGGCGCGACTGCGCTAATAGGGTCTATCTGAAGATAAGCTAACTCGCGAATGACATTGTAGATATGCCTGCGCTTTGGATTAGTAGGAAGAGAGCCGGCTAGGTGTTGTTTAATTATTGCTAAGCGCTTTTCGTCCTGACGCGAGGCCCTCAACATCGTTTATTTCAAAGAAAGAACGCGTTAATTGAAGGTTAATTTGCTTTCCTTTGATCCATTGCGTTTCATTCACTCGCGCAATAAAAATTGGAATAGACTATAGATTTTGAATACATATCGAGGTTGAGGTAATTTGGATACATCATGTTTCTAAAGGAACACAAAAACTAACTAGATGAATTTCATGCATAGCGAGATGTATTCAGAAGAGAGAAGACGCGGTGATCCACGCCCTTTACAGGCCTTGAGGTGGGTCTTCACTAACCCAGACAAAATTGTAGCTTTTGGTTTTGGATTGGTTGCATTTGGAGTAACTCTGATGTTCTTGGAATCGCGAAAGGAAAAGCAAACAATTCAAGACAACTAAATTCCACCGAGAGAATGACTAAAGTAAACTCTATCTTCCCATTTTTCGCCTTTCGGAATGGCTATCAAATTTTTTAGACATGTGATTATTGTCAGAGATAGATCTCTGTCAAAGAATCACCGCTTTTATGAGCAACGCATTAAAAATGCCCTAGGAACAAGGTCAATTTCGAAAGCATGCATTGTCTCGGCACAACAAGATACAAGATGAAGTCGACATAATCTTTGAGCGACCCAAAAATATTTCTGATCTAATCAAGATTCAGGCTATCGCCTCTTGGTGCAGAGAAAGGAATGAAGAAGAATTAGGGACTTCAATTTCCAATTCCGATCTCTTTGTAAGTGCTTACTACGAAGGAAAATTAGTGGGAAGCGCAATGGTTCTTACCGATTACATGTATTATGCAGTTGTGTTCGACGTGATAGTGGATGAGAGGTTTCACTCAAAAGGAATTGGAACAAAGATCATGCGAGCTCTCCAGACCCACCCAAGCTTGCAAAAAGTGAAAAGAATGTATCTCTTCACTCGCGATAAACAAAAGTTCTACGAGAAACTCGGCTGGCAAATATATCCTGGAAATGCGCTCTACCTAGAGCGATAAGATCGGAGCATTTTAACGCTCCTACTTTACCCTAACATCTATCTTTGAAGATAGAGATTCTCCCCATTGGGCAAACAAACCACCATCGATCAAGAATGCTCCTCCTGTTATGAATGACGATTCATTTGAAGCGAAGAAAACCACCAGTGCTGCCACCTCTTCGGGTTTTCCAATCCGACCCATCGGATAGATGAGATCATAGGCTTTCCTCATCTCTTTTGCTTTACCGCTTCTTTCGAATTCTCTTGCCTGCATACTAGTATTGATTGAACCAGGGATGGAGGATATCAGTTAAGACTGACCTGAGTTCGGTTGATTCCAATGTTAGATCTCTGACTTTAACGGTAGTGAAGTTTGAATCGATTCGTTATCCAAGCTCTATCGGAGCTTTCATCCCATCTCTACCTGATGAGAAGCAGAGCATTGCACCGATCAAAAGTAGAACTCCTGAACTCGGCATGAATGCTGACGAACTTGTCAAACAAAGAGTGTTGCCAAAATACCATTCAAACACATATGCAGAGCTACGGGCATGTAATTATATACGATTTTTTGAGGAATTCCAGCATGTCGACAATATTTTGAAAAGTCGGCTACAGCCAATGTAGTGACTCACACGAATAATGAAACCCGGATTTCAGATTTGTATATACGCTCAAAATAAAGTCATTATGAAGAAGAAAGAAAAAAGGTAGATCGTAAATAGAAAATGCCAAAGTGCAGCATTTGTGATAAGAAGTTTGACACGCTATCTGCTCTAAGGGAGCACCATAGAGCAGTTCATCCAAAACAAAAGTTTATTGCGCCAAAATCAACACTATCGCGAAATCTCATCGTAGGTTTAATCATAGTGATTATTGTGATCGGATCGCTAGTCGGCTATCTCATTTATGTGCAATCACAACAGAAACCGATCCCTGTTCAAACAGGATTGCTCAATCAGAACATATCAACTGCATTGTACGATAATCTCACAACCGTAAGCTCATCCACACTGACGACAGTGGGAACCGGAGGAGTTAGCGCCAATACAATAACTCCAATAAGTGGATCCCCTCTCACAAACCAGGGCAAGCCCGAGATCTTGTACATAGGGGCAGAGTATTGTCCTTATTGCGCTGCAGAGAGGTGGAGCATGATTGTGGCACTTTCAAAATTTGGAAACTTTACAGGGATCCAGTATATGCAATCTTCTTCTACTGATACTTTCCCAAATACTGCGACATTCAGCTTTCTAGGGGCAAATTATACTAGCCAATACATCAGTTTCGTATCTGTTGAACAGCTAGATAGAAACCATAACCCACTTCAAACTGTGAGCCCATCTCAGCAGGCGCTGTGGTCGCAATATGATTCTAGCGGGTCAATTCCATTCATAGATATTGGAAACCAATACTCGATAGTGGGTTCTCAATACGAACCTAGCACTCTTGCTAATCTCAATTGGACACAGATAGGATCTCAGCTCAACAATCCTAACAGTGCTGTCGGAAAAGCAATTGACGGATCTGCGAACTATTTGATAACAATGATATGCAAACTAGACGGGCGCCTTCCTAGCAGTGTTTGCGGTCAATCCTATGCTACACTCAATGTGGATTTCAACACGACCGCAGGGGCAGCTGCAAACTCTCTAGCTAATTTGGCTTCTTTTCCATCTGTTCAGAGTGTTTCATACAATGAAATGAAACTGCGACCACTTTCAGCTTGAGCGAAAAACACAAGAAAGTGTAAATCAAGATTGGAGCAAGTGGGGATTTCTTGAAAGAGAGTTTGAGATCTTCACAAGTGAGAGGTCGAATGTCTTCGACTGCGATAGCATTCATCTCACTTTCTGCTGTAGGAATAGCAGATGCGATTTATCATTCAGTTGAAGAAATTACTCAATCATTTAATTCCTGCAACATAAACTCGCAAGTTTCTTGCGGCTCTGTATTCGAGAGTGGGCATACATCGTTATTTGGTGTTCCATTCTATGTACTTGGGCTGATCTGGTTTCCACTGGCGCTGGTACTAGGAATATTGACGCTGGAACATGCGGGGAACAGGTCAATGCTTAACGGTTACATCCTTTTCCCTTTCTTGATGATAGGCAATTTATTCACAATCTACCTTTGGTATATCGAGCTAGGAGTTATAGGCGCAATCTGCCCAGTATGCGTTAGTCTTTACGCCATAAACTACGCAATGACTGGGGTAGCTATTAAGTCACTGCTCTAAGATCCTAGGATTGGCTTTTTCCTATTTCATATGTGAAAAGATCATAACCAGATAAGAGCAAACTATCTCTTTTGTTTAAAAATTCTTAACTAATTGCTGTACTCCCACTCAGGCTTCTCTTGAGTGAGATCAAAATTGGTTTCATAATTCCGAATGGCAGCTCGAAACAAATTGTGATGCTAGAATCAAAAACTGAAAAAGCCGGATGTATGGATGGAGTATTCTATTATGATGATATTTACACTGAGACAACAAGACCGAAATGAGCAGCGCTGCGCGGCCAATCATGGCCGAGATTGCGGTCACCACAAAGAAGATCAAATATAGTTCACTTCTAACAGCTATTGGAAGACGACGCCCCTAGGAAGTCGCGAGAGAGTCAGTCACTGTAGATCAGCTCTCGGGTGGAGGATTAATTCTTCCAACAGGTCTTGGATGGGTTGACGATGGTGCCTACACCAAGGCTGGAATGGACTCAGACAGAAAGATACGAGCAGAGCTTCTAGACGAAGGTCTAGAAATAATCGATGGTCTATGGAGCGGGAAGCCATTTCGCTACAATGGCAAACATAACCAACTCAAGGCAATGACATTCAAACCAAGACCTGTTCAGAAACCGAGGATTCCAATCTGGGCGGTGGGGGCTTCGAAGAGATCAAAATCGATGGCCCGTGTCCTAAAGTACTACGGATTGATTCCTGTCATAAAGAAACCTAATGGATCCATGATAAAGTCACCCAAGAGAAGATTCGCGAGATGAAGGAGTTTGGGTTTCAAAACAGGAAGATGTATGGGAATATGAGAAAAGAGTTTGACATCATAATGGATGGTATGACTCCGAGCATCAAAGAAAAGATAGAGAATTTGTCGCGCCTTTTGCAGAAGCAGGAGCCCACTTGGTGGATGGAGACGATGTGGGGGATCAAAATGATATCATAAGGTACTAGAACGAATTTCAGCAGGTCCTCCGGAACTATCTTCTTAAAGAGAGTCTCGACTAGTCAAAAAAGGAACTCTCCCACTCTCTCGAACTTTAAGTCAGCTTGAATTCAGCGCCTGCATTTACTGGGTTGGAATAGTTTGCAATTACATTACCATCAAGTACCACACTTACCATAAGATTCGATGGGTTTGAAGAGACATCGACTGTTGCCATGCCATCAGAATTTGCAAGAGCTGTTTCGCTGAATCCTGCCACACCGTTCACAATCAAAGACATTCCGTTCGATAGGCCAGATGCGGTGATATGAGAACTTGAATAGGCTGTGATATTGCTGAAAGTGACGCTATCAGTCTCGTTGTTTATTGAAGTTCGAATAGAGAACTCCAATACGCCCCCAAAAGATGGGTTCTGTTCAATTGGCATCGTTGAGCTAGAGAACAGCAAAATGTTGTCAACATAGAAATCAACGAAGGTTCTCCTATCAGTTGCAATAGTCAACTTGTGTTGGGGTGTATATGTAGGAACAATGGTGCTATTTAGTACTTGGTCAACACTTCCTCCGCCGCTAGACGTATACGCACTCATTTGAAGCGCGTTAGTTGTGCATGAGCTGTCACCACATATCTCTGCGATGCTCACGATATCGTAGTTTCCAGCTACATCAAAGCCTAGAGTTGCTGAATCGTAAGGATACAGTTCGTATGTGCATCCAGGACCTCCGCTGCCAGTATCTTCCTTACACGACGAAAAATAATTGTAATACGGTATGTACACTTGAGCAGAGAATACTGTCGCATTGCTTGGAACGGAAGTAATTGGAGTTGCGAGATTGCGGTCAGCTACTGAAAAAGGGCTGCTAGCTGTTGACATCATTGCTGGAGTATCATCTCCGTCGGATCCGACTGGTATGCCCCCCAAGTCTCCGTAAATACTAACATCGTCAAAGGCCTCGTGATCACCCCAAAATTCGTTATGCGGACCACAATAACTTGGATCGTTAGGATCGCAAGCAGAAATCAGAGTCAAGCCAGAAGCGTTTGCCGATGCCCAAGCTGCGCCTGGCTCTATATCCCCTTGTAGAACCCATGTGTTTCCATTGTCAGTATAATTGATCATTCCACCTTCACCAGGCGAAGCTCCACAACACGGCCCATCATGAGAAAATTGAGTAAGGGACATCGGCGTGCTCATAGGAGAGTACAACACAGGACCAGAGCCGGAATTGATAAGTTGTAACGAGTAGTTCTTGCTCGTATTAGACGTTACTGTTGAAGTACTGCTTGCAGGCAATGTTGAAGTTGACGTTGTACTCCGAGTCGGAGAACCACTATTGAGAGTTATGGAAGAGGTACTTGTGGATATTTTCATTGGTGTCGTAGTAGTTGGGCTAGGTGTACTTTGCAGAAGGAGGAGCGCGACTGAGCTCCCGATTAAAACAAGGATTACACCAGCTAAAATTACAAAAACTATACGTAAGTTAGCCAAAAGAGGAAAAAATCACGACATCTTTCAACTTCCTCGGCCTTCACTTTTAATTGATGAGGATGATTCGTTCATCGGCATGCAATTATTTTTCGAGTTTATGACTCAATTGTGACTCTCGACAACAACAACAGCAGCGGCTTTACTATTAGCTCACGCGCGCTATCGATTTTCTTACCAGCTATGACGCTTTTAGAACCAACCGCAGTGATAACAAGAATCTTTGGAGGATTTCTGAACACCTAGAATGCAATTGCCCTCCAACAAAAAGATGCAGACTCTTCTAACGATGCGAGTTCTTTATCTTAGCTTTTGTTTCTCTCTATATTGAGAGGCACGTTTTGCACTGTCTTCGATATCGGAAACTATGAAGATTCTTTGTAGTCCACAAATCGAGCACCTGACCCTCGACATGATCTGATTCACGCTCTGTACTTCAGTGTGTACAATCTCCCAATCATGACTATTGAACATTTCCAAAGAAGTGTCTTTCTTTGAAAGAAGTTCACCCGTTGGAGTTATACAGGTGAATTTCTTATCATTCTCCTGCAAGGACATGGCAATGTTAAACCGGCTTTTCAAGCCGACTTTGTCTATATAAAATCAGTTCTATTCTTGTCAAAAATTGGTAAATCATTTCAAGAACTCCTGGCAAAAATGACAATTTATTTTGAATGCTGGTCCTTCCATTCACGCCAGGTATCTAATTAGAACTGAAAAGTAGGTCTAGCACTTGCGTCTTACTATACATCCGACAAAAATTCTATCAATCTTGCTTAGGTTGACCCCTGCATCAAACCCGCATATCAAATATTTGAAATTCCTGCTTTTGCTTTTGAGATGATCCAGCAATAATCAGGGTGGATCTGGGGAAAAATCCCCATATATTTTTCCCATTTCATGGAGAAGATAGAGTGGTAATCACGCTAGGGTCGGAACTGATCCTCTGCCACTGGTATATAGGATATTGAATATGAACAAGAGAACAATTCTCACTGTTATCATCGTCCTTTTCATATTGACGCTGCTTGTTTCGCAATCTGCTGTGGGTTTTACGAATACTATGGCTGGAGAGTACCCTTCATTATTTCAAACACGCACGAGTAACAGCAACCATAGTAGTACACTTGTTTTGAAATTCATGCACACGTTGCCTTATCCATCGAAATCAAAGAAGAGTCAAACTAAATCTGGTATCTTTGGAGATTTGTCTCTTGCATTTGTTGAGATAAGGGCCTTGATCTATTCTTTCACGCGAAGTCTATATTCCGAAGCAAGTATCGTAGTTTCGAAACCGCTTTCCATATCTTTGTCTTCGCGCAATCGACCATCTATCGAAACCCCCACGTCATCAGGCCCCACCTACACAGTCAACTTTGTTGAAAGTGGATTGCCACCTGGTTCGAAGTGGTCAGTGGCTTGGTCCAATTCGAGTTCATCAAGTACGCCTATTGTTCAATATACAACTACAAGTTCTATTTCCTTCGCTGTTTCAAACGATACCACTTACCTATTTTACATAAACAACGAAAATGGAACGAATCCCAATGATTTCGGTCCAAATCCACAGACAGGAGTAATTTATGTCAATGGGACGAACGAACTAGTTCCTGTTCAATTTGCAAATGTAGAGTGCACTACAAATCCTCAAGGATGTGTTGACACAACTTTGAACTTGGAGACTAACACAGCTTTCTCAGGCAACCGAGTAAATGCAAGCTTAGCTGGTGGAGCGGGTTCAGAAATTTACGATTCTGTAAACGGTTACCTATACGTGGCTGGGAGCGAATTGTATGTATTTAATCCTTCAACGCTCCAAATT
>JAKBSX010000076.1 GCA_021844725.1 Actinomycetes bacterium
ATGCTCCAGGTAGTCATCAATGCCACCAGCTTCGAACATCACCGCATCAAGTACAAAAGAGATGTATGGTTCCGGATCTGCATCAGTAATATTTTCAAAGGTGCGCATTGATGTGGCGAATACGGTTCGCACGTGTGGCTTAAGCATCCATCTCGATATTCGATACATCAACCAGGATCTGAGAGCATGCTCTGAAAGCTTCGGGCCATTCAAACAGCATGCTTTATATTTTCTCCCTGACCCACAGGGACATGGATCATTGCGTTCAACTGAAGTAACTCTTGGGTAAAGGCTGTACGCAAATTCGAGATCGGGTGAAACAAGTTCAGGATCGCACCTCTGAAGCCGTGAGAGATAGGCGCCATAATTACCCCTGTCTGCTTCGTAGTAGGCCAGTTCCAAAACTGCTGGTTCGAAATTTGGATCAAAGCGCAAAGCTGAATGAAGGTCTTGCTCTGCCCCCAGAGCATCACCGGCTACTTCTTTTAGCATTGCCCGAACATAATAAGCAGAAGCAACTTCAGGTCGATTCACTGATGTAAAGCTGTCGATAAACTCACCAAAAGAAGGACCGTTAAATACCTGAAAAAGAGGACCGGAAATATAGCCTATAAGTCCATCTGCAACAGCTCCATGGCTGAGTGCTTTCAAAAAAGCACTTTTATCAATATCTGACTTGTTTTCAACTTTCCAGTCTTGCCAAGCTCGCATGACTTTCTCGAATGCGGAAATGCAGCAGTTGTTGAATCCATACTCTCCAAATATCTGCTTCTTCCGAATCTCGTCAACTTTCTCTCCGGGAGTCACCCATTTTTCACCTCGTCGACCAAACCAATGTCCACGGGTCTCAAGACCGAGACCACTAATAAGCTCGCTTAGTGGTGGAACCGGGGTTCTAAATAGAGCTGGGTAGTCGCAAAGGGTCCTTAGAAGTAATTCCGATAATCCAAATCCGATTCCGTCATGGTTCTCAATAATTCGCTCGACAACTTCGGCAAACGACGCTCTTTCAGCCTCGCCCGATGAAGCAGTCTTTGGGCTGCTGATCCTAAAGCTACTGCCGACTCGCTGAATTCCAATCAGGTCTCCAGCTGAGTAAGAACTAAGCCATCCAGATGGTCCCTTTAAGATCCCTTCGTTGGGTCTGTCTATGTCAAATGGATCATCTGATGGTACAACCTCGAGGTTGGCTTCGTGCTCAAAAATAAATTCATCGAGGTCCACATCAAGGCCCAGAAAATCCGGATACAAACTCACCGTCCCAGATGTAATCTCCTTTTCGCTTAGCCGGTGGGTGAGATAGACCCCATCAACCATATGGTCGTAGCGGTTATAGAAACCATGGAGAGAACACCAGATTTCTGCCGAATCTTCTAATACCTCGATAAGATCCTCATGATCCTGGTCATCTTCATCTAAAAGACCCACCTGCAAAAGGTGTTCGACAATTTCCTGGTAAGTCTTGGGTCCGGAATCTAAAATGTTTAGTACTTCTTCAAGCAGTTCATCAAAATCGGTCACCGATACAGATTAGGCGTCACAAAGAAACAAAACAACTGCAAATCCCAGATATAATGACGCTGAAATTGCGCCGTTGCAGTGACCTTATTAAACCACTTAAAACCAAAGACGCGTTTATAGCTTTTTGGGAATTGGCAATCGGCTATGCGTGCTGTTAAACGCTCCTATTTCCAAATAGACGCTATCTCCAGGAAATGCAAGCCCCAAAAAATACCACGAATAGAAAACCCAATTTTTAGAAAACCTTCCGCCTTGAAGACCCTACCTTTTGAATACCAAAGGGCAACAAATCCCAAAAGGAACAAGTCCGAAAAAGGTAGGTCAATTCCTTGCGTCACTTCCTCGGTCCGTCAAGTCGAGGATTTATCTCGCCAAATATGAGCCGAAGTTGCATACTCTCAAAACAGGTTTCCATTACCCATAGCGTGATAAGGCGGAGTTCAAAAACCAGCTTTGTGCACCCAGGTCAACAAATTATGCTGTCCGCTTCAGAACAAACCTCATTCCTCAACAAACAGCCCAGCCGAGATCCCAAAACACCACAGCTCGCTGCAAAGGGAAAGCTGACGCATAAAGTGCAGGCTATCCCGGTCCGACAGGGAGGAGCTGCACAAATTATTAGCCAGCTCAAGGGATTCAGATGCAATCTGTTCCAGCTGACAGTAAGGAACCATCTCTGCGTCTCTGCGCAGATTAGAAATTTCCAAAGCGGTCATCTCGTCATCCGTGGTTTCTTGAAGCTCGCCAAGCAATAGAGATAATTCGCCAGCAATATAGTGCCATGTCATAGTTATGGCACCCCGCAATTCATATAAAAGCCAAATTACAGGCCACTACTTGTCAATCAGATCATGTCATAAATCCCTAGCTGATTTAATAACTTGCCAATTCCACATCTGGCTGGGGCCTCAAATCTCAGCTACTCCGCGTTTCCATAAGCCTTGATCTCCTCCACTTCCTGGGGCGACAACTTCCGAGGAAGCTCTCCTCTCGTCAATTTGTCACTTTGTACCTGATGACGGATCCCCTCCACAACTTCAGCATTGGCAAGCGTCGTCAAGTCTCCAGGATCAGAAAAGTTCGATATCCCAGCTATAACTCTCCTCATGATCTTTCCCGATCTGGTCTTAGGCATATCGGCTACGATCCACACGTTCTTGGGACGGGCAATCTTACCAATTTCTGTCTCGATTGCCTTCGAAACCCTATCTGAGATCTCTTTACTGGGTTTAACTCCCGGTTTTAGCGAAACATACATTTCAACCACGCGACCGCGCAGTTCGTCTATCACAGGCACTGCAGCTGCCTCTGCAATCTCAGGTACCGTCAAGCTCGCAGACTCAAGTTCCTTGGTTCCAAGACGATGTCCCGCAACGTTGATCACGTCATCGACTCGACCAAGAATCCTGAAGTAACCATCAGCAGCTTTCATCGCGCCATCGCCAGCAAAGTAGGGCCAATCCCGCCAATCCTTGCTCTTGACATCCCGGCAGTACTTTTGGTAATAGACCTGGACAAACCTCTCAGGTTGGCCATAGATGGTTTGGAAAATTCCCGGCCAGGGATTGCGAATGCACATGTTTCCAGCTCGGCCGCTTCCGGCCTCCACTTCATTGCCATCCTCGTCATAAACTACCGGATAGACTCCAAGCACCCCAGGTCCACAGCTACCCGGTTTCATAGGCTGCAATGCTGGCAAAGTACTACCTAGGAATCCGCCATTTTCGGTCTGCCACCAAGTATCGACAATTACAGCTTCCCCTTTGCCCACCACTTTCTGATACCAGCGCCACACCTCAGGCTCTATCGGCTCACCAACTGTGGTCATATGCTTGAAGTGATAGTTGTACTTTGCCGGCTCGTCCGGTCCAACCTTGCGCAGCATTCTGATGGTGGTCGGTGCGGTATGAAATATCGACACCCCGAGACGTTCTGCTATCCGCCAGACTCTCCCCGCATCAGGATATGTGGGCACGCCTTCATACATCACTGATGTTGTGCCGAGTGACAACGGGCCATAGACAATGTATGAGTGCCCTGTTATCCAACCAATATCAGCCAGACACCAGTAGGTATCTTCAGGATGAATGTCCTGATAATACTTCGAGGTACCAGCCACATAAGACAGATACCCTCCAGTGGAATGCTGGCAGCCTTTGGGCTTGCCGGTTGATCCACTTGTATACATCAGGAACAGTGGAGCTTCTGATGGCATCGAAACTGGTTCGACAATACTGTGATGGTAATCCTTCAAGATGTCGTCAACGAATACGTCCCGACCTTCAACTATTCCGCTTTGCGAGCCATATTGCTGTGGATGCCGACGCCATACCAGAACCTTTTCTACATCAAATCCAAGCTCATGCGCAGTGGCTACCGCTTCGTCAGCCTTAACCTTGTGGTCAATCAACTCCCCATTGCGGTAGTAACTATCCATGGTGATCAAAATATGGCTCGCTGAGTCTGCAATCCTTCCCCCACAGGCGGCACCGCTGAAACCGGCAAACACTTCAGAATGGATTACCCCAAGACGGGCGCAAGCAAGCATCGACACCGGTAACTCCGGGACCATCGGCATGTGGAACGTAACCCGATCTCCAGCCTTGAGCCCGCAATAGTCCCTCAAAAGTGCGGCAAACTCATTAACCTGTTGATATAGCTCCTGATATGTAACCGCCTTGGTCTGTTCGCTCTCAAGCTCCGGCACCCAGATGATCGCGGCCTTGTTGCGGTTCTTTTCCAGATGACGATCCACGCAGTTGTAAGAAGCATTCAACTTGCCGCCAACAAACCACTTCCAAAACGGGGGGTTACTGGTATCAAGAGTCGTATGCCAATAGTGATCCCAACTGAGCAGATCAGCATACTCTTTGAAGCACTCTGGAAAATTCTTCTCGCTAAATCGCTCTAAAATAGCGGGGTCGGACGCGTTGGCCTGTCCGATGAATTTTGCTGGTGGGTAGTAAAGTTCCTCTTCACGCCAGTGTACAGCAATCTGGGCTTCGGATACCTGTTCCTCTTCTTCTGTCGACATCTATCGACCTCCCCCATTAAATGGAGCGTAAACAGCGAGCTTGATCCTACTCCCTTACAATTCAAAAGTAAATAGATAACTAACTCAGTAGTAACATAAGAAAAAAGCTGATCACGCTTTAGAAATAAAGCCAGCTTAAACCACGGTTACAGCTGGAAAGAATATGGGATGAATACGGGACTATCAGAACTCCAGGAGCAATGATCTAACTCATAACCGGTCCACATGATTGGCTCCCTTGATCTGAATCCTCTTCCAAAGTGCAAATAAACTCCCCGTTTCTCGCAAGTGCGAGACCAGTTTCAGCGAAGCATACGAATAATCCTTTCTATAAATAAATAACTTGCAATGAAGATATATTTGCATTATCTGGAAAATTATGGAATATCAAAATAACGATATTTTTAGGGATGATATCTATCAGCAGTTAGCCCGGATAGGCAAGATTGTGGGACATCCAAAAAGGATCGAGCTACTTGAAATCCTCTGTCAAGGTGAGCGGCCTGTGGATTCTCTGGCCGCAACTACCGGGCTTCAAATGACAACAGCATCTGCCCATCTTCAAGTGATGCGCCAGGCCCGGTTAGTGGAAACACGCCGGGATGGAACTCGTATCTATTATCGGGTTGCCGGCGTGGAAGTCTGCCAATTCGTCAAAGCACTGAGTGATCTGGGCAGGGCCCGACTTGCAGAAATAGAACAGATCCTGAGAGAAATCGAAATTGGTAGCCACAGCACTGAACTGGTATCGCGTCAGGAGTTACTAGGGCGGGTTAAGCGGGGAGATACAGTTGTAATCGACGTACGGCCGAGCGAGGAATACCAGGCTGGACACATTCCCGGAGCTCTTTCACTTCCCCTTGAACTCCTTGAAGCCAGACTGGATGAGATTGAACCCAGCCAGGATGTGGTCGCCTACTGCCGCGGACCTTTATGTCTGTTGGCCCCTCAGGCGGTTGCCATACTTCGCAAACGTGGAATCAATGCTCAGCGGCTGGAGGAAGGAATGCCAGAGTGGCGCCATGCCGGTCTACCAGTGGCAGTCGGCATTCAACCGGGATCAATTTGATATTTTCAATTGGCCCACAATCTAGACATGAAATGGAGGTGGGCAAGTCATGAAGATCCTTATCATCCTGAACGATCCACCATATGGCACTGAACGTTCTCATAACGGTTTACGCATGGCGGGAGCCCTGGCCCGACGGGACGGAGTCGAAATCAGAGTATTTCTTTTTGGAGACTCAGTGGGATGTGCTGTGGCTAATCAGAAAGTTCCCGATGGTTACTACCACTTGGATCGCATGGTCACATCAGTTATCAGACACGGCAGCATGATTGGGCTTTGTGGTACCTGCATGGAAGCTAGAGCTATCACGCAAGAGGCACTGGTTGACGGTGCCCAACAGTCAACCCTGGAACAATCTGCTGACTGGACTTTATGGGCCGACAAAATATTGAGCTTTTAGTAGGACTTTGAACGCCCTTGTGTGAATGAACTAAGCGGAAAAAGGGGATAAAAATAACAATTCGCATTGTTGTACTTGGTGGATCCTTTGGCGGTCTCGCTAGCAGTTATGAACTGCGGAAGCACCTTCAGCCCGAGCAGTGTCAAATTACTCTGATATCAAAAGACGAAAATTTCACCTACATTCCTTCGCTTCCCTGGCTCGCCCTTGGAACCAGGACTCCCAGGCAGATTTCATTCCCCCTCGCTCCCCCGCTGCGACATAACCATATAACCTTTGCTCACGAGACTGTCATTTCCATTGAACCTGAGCAACAGATGGTGATAACTGACCGCCAACAACATCCATACGATTACCTGGTTATAGCTACAGGACACCGAAGCGCCAATGAAGCAGTACCCGGCCTTGGTCCCTTCAGCGGACCGGGGCATTCACTGATGTCGCTACCGGAAGCATCTGAAATGCGTGATTCCCTGGTTCGATTCGTGGCTTCACCCGGACCAGTTGTGATTGGTGCCGCCCCCGGCGCCAGCTGCATAGGACCCAGCTATGAATTTCTTTTTGAACTGGATTACTTTCTACGCCGCCGCCAAATGCGGCATCAGGTGCCGATCACTTTCATCACCCCGGAGCCGTTTTTGGGTCACATGGGGATGGGAGGAGTGGGCAAGCTACGGCAGCTGCTGGAAGGAAAATTTGAAGAACACGACATACGTTGTCGGACTTCCGCGGCCATTACTAAAATCACAGAGGAGACCGTTGAGGTGGACGGTTCAAAGCCGCTTCCCTCAAAGCTTTCCATGGTAATCCCACCTCTTGCCGGAGTAACCGCAATAGCTGATAGCGCGAGACTCGCTAACCCAAAAGGTTTCATCTCAGTTGACCCCTATTATCGGCACCTCACCTACTCCAACATCTATGCAGTAGGAGTTGCAGTGGCCCTGCCCCCGGCAGATGAAACAGCCGTTCCAGTCAACTTTCCAAAGACTGGGCATATGACTGAGCAGATGGCGACCATAGCTTCCCTGGATATCGTCGGAAAGATTCAGGGCAGGCAGACCAGAACCCATCAACTTAGTGCCCGCTGCGTGTTAGACATCGGAAATAAGGGCGTCTATTTGGCGGTTGATCCAGTTCGTCCACCTCGGGACAAGCTTCCCACCATCGCTGAAGGACGACACTGGCTATGGACAAAACGCATATTCGAGCAAACATATCTCTGGAGAGCCAAGCGGGGGCAACGTGTTCCCACTACCTTTGGATGGTAAGGCTGCCGGAAAATGATATCTAAACAGCCAGAGAGCCGGACTCGACCAGTAATCCCTACTAAAAGCCCCTTTAGTACCGTTAATTCTTAATTGCTATATCACTATTAATTGCCCGATTGCAGAGTCATCTACTTAGTAACCAGATATCCCGGCCTTCACAATTAGGATCCGGTGATTATCCGTAGTTATCGAACATTATCCGTCGTAATCGAAACTGTCGTTCTGCAAAATCTCTCTGAGCACAAACGCAACCCTTGCTTCGACCGGACGTCCGCTATAAACCATATCCACATAGTCAATCGCTTCATCAACTGAAGAAAACCCGCAAAGGTTATACAGAATCTTCAAGTCATCTATGTCTCGATCTTCCCACGCAAGGGCTTTCAGGGCAAAACGGTATCTCGGCGATGCCACACTAACCGATAGTGCAGGCAGGTTTAGTACCGTCTCCGCTTGGGGATCAGGTCCGGGCATAAATGTCTTTACCGCATCATTGAGCCAATCAGGCTCTAGATGCCGTATTTCAGCCACCCGCTTAGCGGCCTCGTAAATTAGCATTTTCGGTTCAAATACCGCATCAAGATCTCTGGTAGTACGCTTGCGGTTATACGCGAGTGCCATAGCGGCACCTCCCACCAGAAACATCTCTCCACGAATTCCTTGCTCTTCCAGTTGATTCGAGAGTGCCTCCAAATTCGAAACAATCTCATCCCGGCTGTAGGACATCAAATGCTCCTTAGGGAGCGCTCATCGACAAATACTCCATGAAGAGCAATAGGTGGAGGCGTATTCGCGAAAGCCAAAGCTTCAAGGGAACGAACCTGTGTAAACCACTCAAACTGTTCCAAATAATACTCTGGATCACGTACCCAGGCCGGTGACGGCACACCAGACCGAAGGCACAACATCTCCACTACACCCGCAAGCAGCGCATCAAAACGTGCCTGCCTTGTTGTAACAGGCTTCTGGGCCACCGCTGCACACTTTTTTTCCAGTGGAATATAATCCCAGTGACGCATAAGTTCTGTGATTTCCCGGAAAGCCGTTGCTCGGTCAGGGGGAGCATCATCCAAAAGCCTGCGTATCTCAATAGGGCATGTTGTTGGAATGACTGGAGGAAATCATTGTCGCCAAACTCAACTCTCTGTCCCAGCACCTCAGCGTAACTGAGCACAGTAGATAATCTGGGCTCATACTTGCAGATTTCAAGACGGGCTATTCCAGATTGGGGCATTCTCAGAGCCGATGCAATCTCCCTCTGCCTAATGCTCTGCTCTCTCCGTCGACTTGCAAGTCCTCTGACCAGTTCCTGATAGGCAGACATGAATTTATTCTCACAGGAATATATCACGTTTGCAATCTTTAAGTATCTTTGCAGT
>JAKBSX010000077.1 GCA_021844725.1 Actinomycetes bacterium
TATAATTCCTAACACCACTGTGGTTACGAAGAAAGGTCCAAGCTGAATTAGTCACTTACGGAAGCAAAAGATCTCACGATTCGGGAATTTATTTATGTCGACAGGTACATCCGGGATTAGCATGACCCTGATACAGTCTTCGCCGACCACACTATCTTGGCTGGCGCAAGTCAAGAGTCGAGTTTTTTCTCAGAGGCCGCAATGGGGGTATCATGATAGCCTCTACTATGCAGTCTTTGAAAAGCCATCTGGTGGGAATAGCATAGCTCAATTGAACGTTAACAAGAAGGGAATCAGGGTGTTTCTCAGACTCTATCCATCTGTCGATCCTGATTTGAAAAGTACCCCTGCAAGTTATTCTTACGCTAAGTGGATGCCTTCTGTTTACTTTCTGAGATCTTCGGCAGATGTGCCAAAGACTTCTGACATGATCATTCGGTCAGGTGATTCTTACACTCCTTGACCGATATATGATGGTGCAGAGCGGAATTTCATGTACAATTCATTTAAACAGCTTTATAAGGAACTTGTTGAAGAGAAATTCAATGCGAGAAGCATCGGGATGTAGTTCAGGTTGTGAGATCGCTCTGAAGGCTTGTTACAGTGCTGCTTCGCTTGATCCAAGTTGATCGTGCCGATAAACACCTTTATGTGTCCATGCGACGTTTCGCCTGATCATGTCCCAAGAGGAACTCACTTTTGAGCAATTTCTTCAAGAATGGATGAAGGAAATTTTATACGATGAACCTTCAACGTCGGCTCTCGGACAAAAATTTGCAAGAAAACTGCTGGTCCAATCCAAAGATATAGATCCGGAATCTATGGATATCTTGGTTCTAGATGGTAGTGGAGATGGTGGTATAGATGTCGCATATCTCTCTAGGGGAGATGCTGAAGAAGATGAGAATCCACAAGAGATAGGGGACAGCTGGCTCCTATTGCAAGGAAAGTATGGCTCTTCTTTTCTCGGAAAAGATACTATAATTGAGGAATCGGACAAGTTTTTCAATAACTTAACAATGAGAGGAAGCAGGAGCAGGCTGTCGGAGGAGGCGCAGAAGCTCTTTGATCGTCTCGACAATTTCGCGAAGAAGGCGGACCCGAAATCCGATAGTCTGGTTTGGCTAATTGGAACAGACAGATCCCTAACTGAAGGAGAAGTCAAAACGCTCAATGAGGTACGTGAAAAGGGAAGAAAACTCCTAGGTCCTTACTTCAACGCTGATTCCATATCTGTTGAGTCCATTTATAATCGGCAAAGAGAAGAAGAGCCAACTGCAAATGAATTAATAGTTATTCTGAGTGGAAATTTGGTTGGTACTAGCGGGAAAACAGAAGGTGATCTCCTTGTGGGTTCTGTTCCATTACTTCACATTTACGACTTCTTGAAATCCTACCGTGAGAAGACAGGCGATCTGGATATGCTGTATGAGAAAAATGTGAGGAAATTTCTGGGGATAAGGAGAAAGGTTAACAAGGCAATCAGGGAGACTTTAACAAAGACACCCAATCTTTTCGGTCTCTACAACAATGGCATAACAATTGTTACGTCTGATTTACGGAACGGCAGTTCTGACAATGGTTTGGGGCTAGTAAACCCATATGTAGTAAATGGATGCCAGACAACTAAAATTATTTGGGAGGTTTTCCAGCAGACCATCGAATCTGGGGGGTCAGGAGAGACACCAGAATACAGTAATTGGTATAATCAGGTAAAAAAAGGGGTGGTTCTGACCAAGATAGTCAAAGTCGGGTCTGCAGGCGAGACAGCGCTCCGCGACATCACAAAATACACAAACAGTCAAACCTCAGTTTCGGATAAAGATTTCATAGCCCTAGACCAAGGATTCCAGAATTGGTCATCCATTATGCGAGATCAATATGAGATTTTTCTTGAAATTCAAAGAGGTGGCTGGGATTCCCAAAAGGCGAGGCAGAAGAACAATCCGAGCGTGAAACCATCCTTCAGCGAATATGCCAATGCATTCGATCTTATCAAGGTCTACTCAGCCGGTTGGCTAAAGGAGGCTGGAACTGCATATGGAAAGAACGGGCCATTTGCCCCTGGTGGCTATATCTTTAAGAGATTAACAGAACCATCCGGCGGAAAGAGCGAACAGATGTCGGCTGAAGACCTATATGCGGCTTTTAGATTGAAGAAACAAGCGGACAATATCGGGTTCGGTCGTGGCGCACAGCTCAGTCGACGCCAAACAAGATATCTGTTTTACTTGGTGGTGATTGAGCTACTTAGGAGCGTACTGATGTATAAGGGCGCGCCCAGTACCAATGGGGAAGTTACGAAGGCATTTCTCAAAGTCGTTAAAGACCCAAATGCTCTCAGTCCCCTTATTGAAACCGCGCTGAACCTCATAGATAAATATGTGAGTGAAAGTGATGGTGACACTATTTTCAAAGAACCGGGCTTTAAGAATGCTGGAAGCGACCTTCATGCATTCCTCAAGTCAAGTCAAATTGGAAAATCTAAGGAAGAAAGCCCTATCCTCATGGGCCTTCTGTCCGATTACGAAATCTATATGGGAAGGTCAATTGCAGGTCAAAGACCAATAAGAGAGATTTTGTGGGACTGTATCCAATCTGTATCCAATCTTTAATGACCCAGAATATGCAGGAGAGCATAGATAAGTCCTGAAGTCCGATTGTTTTCCCATCCAAATGGAAACGCCGTTTCAATTTGTAAGTGTAAGTGCCGGTCCAGAATTTGCCATTCGTGCTCCATTGTCGCAATTGGTCGAAAACGGCAAAAAATTGAAACGTTACGTCCACTTTGTCAGCCAATCTAGCATGGCTTAACGATATTTTCAGGACTACAAGAGCGTCAAATATGTTGGAATCTCATCGGAGGGGGATGATTTGTGGCTCTATGCATACTTCTGACTCGCAAAGTAGATCCTACACGTCTTGCTATCGGTTCATTAGCTGGAGCTGTATAGGGAGAACTCGTTTCCTTACAGAAGCTCTCTAAGAATGATCTCTAAGGCTGTCTTCGCATGATTAGCATCTTCTGCTTGCATCTGCTTATCGTAAGGTTGCACATCATGTGCTGAAACTATTCGATCCATATTCGCTACTTCCATTACTTTCTCCAATACCTTGTCGTCGCCAATCTTGGTTCTGTAAAGTGTGACGAGACCACCAAGAGTTGCATTTGCAGAGTATGTAATGGACTTGGCATTCAACAAGCCCTTGAGCAAGTACTCTATAGCTCTGGCCAACATGACGATACATGCATCATAACATTTAGCATAGTACGCCCGGTATCCCTGAAGTACATAATACTCGACTCTGCTTGGTAAGTTACGAGTTTTCCATACTGAATAATTACTTAACGTTTCTGAAGTTTGTGCGATTTTCACCGCGGATTCGATAAATTTTGGCAGTTGAAATGACATGCTTCTAGCAGTACCAAATGCACCACGCTGTTTCCCCGTAAATTGTGACCAGATGGCTGGAGGAACTTCTTTCGTCTGATTGATCTTGCCCGTCCGCATTGAGTTCGCCTGGCTAACTAGTTGGGACAAACATCCGGGTTCCATAATTTCATTAACTGCTAGTGCTTCCGACAAGAGTTCTGCCATCAGGTCCATTTGGCTAAACACGGCCCCGGCTGTCTGCCCAAAATAATCCTGCCTTGTGGTGTTGATTGCTTCCTCAACGTCATTTTTGTCTGCAACCCTACGTGAGAGGTCGGAAATAGCGTTGGCATCGAGTTTGTGGGAACCTCCTATCGCCTTCGTGAAGTCTTCTTTTTTCCACGTCTGCTCAAATGGGATGTCATATAGAACAGCTATAGATCTTAGCTGTTCCTTCGTAAACGAACTCAATAACTTCTTCTTGGATTCCATTCTGTCGCTTTCCTCTGAGTCCAGTAATACGCTTCTCTAAATTTAACCTCCGGTCAATACAACTGAATAACTGATGTCCATGTTACTCCATTCAGTCTTAATTGAACATCCTTATGCTACTTAGGAAATGGCCAGAAATTTGCCGATATGCCCGTTTGATGGCATCATGTAGTAAATAGGTAAAAATCACATCTACATCCCTAAAGGTTTGCGGAGTTCAGAGCATGCCCTAAACATCCACAAATTGACCTATGTTCTCAACATCAATGGCCAATCATTTACACCGCTTCTAAACAGACATTCTAGAAAAGGCTCGATATTGTTTCTCCGTTTGGGCGCGGCTGTCGGATATCTGGCAGTGGGGATTTATAAGGGTCAAGACGATTTCTTTATTTGTGGCATCTCCTCTGAGGACGGAAAAAGACGTCATTGTTCTGGAACCAAGAACATCAATAGTCACCTTCGAAGGTATTCCATGGGGGATCCAGAAGGCAGTGGGTGGAGCCATAGCTTCGATGCTTTTCGGTGACAACAGAGAAGCAAAGTCGAAGTTTTACAAATCTGCAGCTAGCAGGAGAAATAGGAAAACGTTAATAGAGTTGTAAAGTCAGGTATATTCATACTTGAATAGTACTATTTCAGAGATAGCTGATATTTCCGAATTTGCTTTTCGAGTATGGACAAGAACGTCCGTGATCAAAGCAAGCGGCGAAATAACCGGTCTACCAGTCTTTAATGTTGAGATTTTCAAGTATGTTGGTCTTGTTTCAGCTCAATCAGTCGAAGTTGCGGATTATTCTGTGGAAGTAGTTTTTGTAGGTAGAAAGGGAGACCATTTCATATCACCATTCATTCAGAGAGCGTTGAGGAAAACTAAAGAATCTGCAAAGTTCATGAAGTTGAGTATGTACAGCGATTCAAGTTCGGCGCCAGAGCATTTTAAGGATCGAATTGTTGGAGGCTCGCCGACCATTTTTATTGGCGATCAGCCCTACTCTGTGAAGAGCAAGTCTGACATCAACACTGGCGAAATTCAACCATTCATAGCCGACGGAGCACAGTCCGAATTCGCACTAGCCACAGAAGAAGATCTTGCCTTGTTCATCATTAGGAAGTCGAGCCTTAAGCCAGATATACTGGGCTTTGGGACCGCTTTCCAATCAGTTGACGAAGAACTAAGTCATATTTCTAGTAGTATTCTAAGCTCAGCGAAAACAAACCAAGACGTTGGCTCAGGTGATTTTATTGCAAAGCTCGGAATGGATGAAACTGTGGACGCGCTCGAATGTTCACTCACTTCGCTGAGAGTGGACGAGCTCAGTGAGCAACATGTTAGAGATTACAGGTCAATTCAGCGAGAACTTGGTGATTTCAAGAAAGATTATAGATCACAGAAAAGTGAGTTTGAAGCCATAGCGGAGTCGCTCCGTAGATTGGAAGTCGACTATTCCAAGAATACAATTACATATGATTTGTACAACGTTACGAGATTCAAATACATAACAGACAGAAAAACACATGAACAGTCACTAATGGACTTGCAAGAGAGGCTGAAGGGGGATTTGTACAACCGAGTACAGAATTTGCTTATTGCTGTTTCCAAGAAGAGAGAGCGGTCTTAGGGTGTTTGCCATGGAGGAATATGTAGCCAAGCACGATCTGACAAACACCATCGATCAGATTAATAGCGCGATCGCCAAGATTAAAGACCGAAGCGTGATAGATCAACTTTCAATCCTGAGAACGGGCTTGGAAACTATGAAGGTGGCAGAAATCGAGTTGGAGCATTTGACAAACGAATTTCATCGAGGAAATCTAACTACTGAGGTCTACTTGGATCGTCATAAGAAGCTGCTATTTGATTACATTTCTGCTAGAAACGGAATTTCTGGCTCGATTGTGCCTAAGATTGTCGAGGCTGAAGAGTCGGTAGAGGCCAGAACGAGATTGAGTCGATTTGCCAGCGCACTTGCAGAAAACAAGGATTTTGCTTTCAACTTGGCACAATTGGTGCTTACTATTATTGCTTCGCATGGAATTCACTAGCGTTTTGACTGTAGCTATGGCGCACTCTGACCAGATGGTGCTCTGAATCGTCCGCAAAGTTCTCACAAACTCCAAGTTCGACTTTAAAAATAGACAGACAAGCGATAGACAAATAAGCCCATACTATGATGACCTCAACCTCGAAGTGAAGAAGGTTGCACTCGGTGAAGAGCGTCGATCCTGTGAAGTCAGTCTATGTACCACCATATGGGCTGCAAGGGCAGGAATTCTCTTCACATATCCTTTGGGATACGGACTATACCTTACTCTCTATTTCGATAAAGCTTGAGGAAGGAATAGAATTCTCTAGTGTCTATAATGCACCTGCCGAAAAGATGTCGCTAGAGTCTAATGGACAGAGCTTAAGAGTCAATGAAGTGACCGAAAATGGATACCTAGGCTTCGTGTTAAAATCTCATAGACTCTCATCTGCTAGCAAATCACTAGTTATAAGAATAGTGATTTCACTTAACAAAGATCAAGAAACCAGTGAAGTCGCACGAGCATTTACTCTCAAATTATTCAGGCCAGATCTCAAGATCGTGAGCGTTCCAGAACTCATAAAGGCGATAAGTGACAAA
Source organism: Actinomycetes bacterium (assembly GCA_021844725.1). The sequence goes on from JAKBSX010000077.1 coordinate 6,494, forward strand.
AACCATCCCTTTCCTTCAACTGAACCCAAGATTAAGTTGGCCAATTCGGGTCCTGGCATTGCCTATCTGTTGGTAGTGCCAGGCAAAAGTAGCAGTGTTCACTTTAAGAATCTTTTTCACGAGAGTTCGAAGACTTTCATAGCGAATATCAAAACTGCATTCAATAACCTGAAGATTGATTACCCGCAAGAAGAGAAATTCTTGGATGTAATCGCAGAATTACTTACAAGGGCTAGGAAAGTGGAGGAGGGCGATCCTTCGGCGTTATCAGGGATGGATGATTTACTGAGTTCATTCGTAAGAAGCAAGGAAAGGATAGAACGAACTAACCCTGCGCTGATGGACGATATGTCTCAGTCGATATCGGATATTTTCTATTCTGTTTTCTCCGCGAATAAGGAATTTCAGAGTTGGGTTCAAGCTCTTGAGGGCATGCGTGCTCAGCGGATTCTCTTGCTCAACCCTGTTTCTGCAATCGTTGCGCCAAAGGGTGATTCTAGTCTCGATCTATCTCTCTTTTATTTTGACGCATCTGGGGCGCCTTTTGACCCGCTTGAGGCGGAAGGCATGACGCTACGCGTTACGGCTCTAGATGAAGTTTTGATTCCTGTATTCGAATTGATTAGCTCGGAGAGTGAATGATTGGATCCAGTGCAGCTGGTTTCCGATGGTGTTGCCGCCTATCATTTTGGCAATGACGCCTTCAAAGTGATTAACGGAGTAATCGAGAGGTTAAGCAGTTCTGGAGCCAATCCGATCTATCCAGAGATTCGGGTAAGAACTAAAGAAGGAAGAATTGAGTTTTCTGCCGGCTTGGAGCTAACAAAAAAGAAATTCTTCGAAGCGAAAGTGGCCAGATTGAACCTTCCAAAACCAGACAAAGTGAGTATCTTTGCCTTGACACCAGTCTATCGGCCATTGACAGGGATATATGCATGGTCAGAGGGCGATTTGTATATAGACACTGATGGCCTGAATAAGGCTGGGGACAGTTTTAGAATTTCTATGGAATACCCCCTTCAGGATGACGAAGGCGTTAGGAACCTAGTCTATTCAAGCTCTCCGAAGGACACACTTGTAGACAAAGAGACAGGGGATGAAAAGGAAGCTTTCTGGCTACACGCCGAACTCAAGACTCTTGAGCTCTTGCGCAAAGCATATTCAGTAGTCAGAGTCGAAGATGTAGAACTGAAAGTGGAGGTTGCCGTCAAGGAACACATTCGTGAATTATTCGATCGTGATATTAGATTTGAAATGATGATGATGGCCAAACTCACTTCAAGGGACAGAAATGAGAGATCAAAGGCCGCCTTTTATGTTCAACATCATAAGAAACCCAAATTCAAGGGAAACATATTCAAAGTTATGAACAGCCTTCAAGAATTGTTGCAACCTTCTAGATTTAGGCCATTCCTGGATTTGGAGGGTTATTTCAGATATGCTGGTTGCCAAAAGGGTGTGAGCCTCGCTGAGGCCCTCGAGCCTATTTATCTGCCGAATTATATGAGTGTCACTTCTTCGACCGATCTCACTCTTGACGAACCTGCGCGTGATGGTAAGCTGATATATAAGAAGTCTCAATTCAAGAAGAAGGTTGAGAAAGCTATATTAGAGGCGCAGGAGACAGAGAAAGAGTTTGTCACGTAATTACGTTAGCATTATTGGATGAGACTTTCTATTTCAATTTGTACTGCCAGTCTGCTTTTAATTTCCATAGATAATTTCGAGTTGTGTTTGTGACCATAGGTCAAGTGGAGAGGACTACCGCTTGTGTAGCTTATGTGAGTAAATATCTACGTACTGTCCCTGCTACTTTTTCCCGCATCCTGTGCCAAGGCTAGCGGATCTCCCAATATCTTTCAGACCTCTTGTCCTGGCATCTGTGTTATTCGAATTTTCGTTAGTCTCATGAACGTTCTAGATTATTACGCAAACTTGAATCTAGAATCTGAGATGGCAAGCAAAATGTCCCGAATTTGCCGTGATATGCCACAGATTTCGTTGAAAATCATGTAATTGTTTGTCTCGAAAAAGAAAACCACTTTGAGATTGCGGGAAGACAGGTTCTTGCCATAAGCACATCTGGTCCATAGATAGGGGCCCAAACCACTCCGTTTCATCTATGGTCTCTTGCCTGTGAATATCTGAGGG
>JAKBSX010000078.1 GCA_021844725.1 Actinomycetes bacterium
TAAGCGCCGGGGCAAAGACTCGTACTAGTAGAAGAAACGGGTCGTCTGTTTGGGTCACCTTCAGAGGTTCTGCAGTGGCGACCATCGGTGAAGAGCGGTTCTATCTTGACGAGGGAGACATGTTCGCAGTTCCATCCTGGTGTCCAATTAGTATCGAAGCAACCCATGATGCAGACTTTTTCTGCACGTCTGATGCTCCGGTTTTTGAGGCGCTGGGTTTAGATAGGGCCGAATTTTTGGACTAGATTGCGTTTTCGGGGCCCAAATGTGGCCCCAAAAATATTTTTGTGCGTTTTAGCAGTTACGCGTTCCAATCTTTCTTGGTTCGCGTGTTTTTAGATGATTAGCTTTATATTTTTCATCGAGTCTGGATGTTTGGGCTCAGGACTGAGGGGTTGAGAATGAAATTAGCTACAATTCGTGTCTCTGGCGGTACTAGAGCGGTAAGGATTGATGGAGACCAGGCGGTTGAACTCGATTACTTGGACGTTGGGGCAGTTTTGGCTGATCCCTCATGGAAAAGCGGGGCTAAGGAGACTGGGAACACCTATTCGGTAGATGGTCTCAACTATGCAACGCTGGTACCTTCACCATCGAAAATCATATGTGTTGGGCTGAATTATCGGAACCATATATTGGAGATGGGTAGAGAACTTCCCACCTATCCGACACTGTTTGCAAAGTTTACGGACTCCCTGATCGGAGCCAATGACGATATCGCACTGACTAAAGCGTCGGTAATGATGGACTGGGAAGCTGAACTTGGAGTTGTGGTTGGCAGCACTGTCAGAAATTGTTCGGAGGAAGAGGCGGCTGAGGCTATTGCCGGCTTTACGATAGTGAATGACGTTACTGCGCGAGATTGGCAGAATAGGACACTGCAGTGGCTGCAAGGAAAGACTTTTGAAGCGTCCACGCCGGTCGGACCCCACCTTGTCGCAATGGAAATCTCCAAAGTCACAGACGAGGGATTGGATCTGAGTTGCGAAGTGAATGGCGAAATAGTTCAACAGACCTCCACTAAGGATCTGGTATTCAATCCTGTCGCCCTGGTCTCTTACATTTCACAAATCACAACCCTAAGGCCAGGTGACCTGATTGCTACCGGCACTCCAGGAGGAGTAGGCCACGCCAGGAAGCCGCCTCGCTATCTCAAAGACGGGGACAGGCTGGTAACTAGGATAGAAGGTATTGGTGAGCTGACTAATATCTGTCGGAATGTTTGATTAACCAGAAAAGAGAGAGCACTGTGACTTTTAATCAGGCGGAATTCGAAAGACAGATACGTTGGATGGACCAAGGCACCGGCCTTTTTGAAAAAGGACTCGGAATGCTCAACCAGGAAACTCTGCGCCAACCGTCTCTGCTAGAGGGCTGGTCTGACGCTCTGCTCATTGCCCACGTCATTTCAAATGCCCGAGCTCTAGTGAACCTTACGGTTTGGGCGAAAACTGGGATAGAAACCCCCATGTATCAGAGTAATGAGCAGAGGGCAAAAGACATCGAAGAAGGTGCCGCCAAGCCATTGTCTGAATTGGTAGGCGAATTTTCCTCGTCAAGTAAGGACTTGGCTGAGGCAATCAGTTCACTCACTGATGACCAGCTTACATACACTGTGAAAAGTGCCCGTGGTAGAGATATACCGGTGTTTGAAATAGCGTGGATGCGTAACAGGGAGATTTGGGTTCACTCCGTAGACCTTAACGTGGGTATTTCATTTTCTGAATTTCCGCTAGAACTGCTAGTTGCTCTAATGGAGGAAGTAGTGTCCACCTTCCCCTCCCGGCAGGATCCCCCACAGCTACGTCTGATTGCAACAGACGTAGCCAGGATCTGGTTGACACATGAAATTCCAGATGCGGTATCAACTACTGGCAGCCTTTCAGATTTGTTGGCTTACATGATTGGGAGAAGTGAAGGAGAGGGTCTCTCATTTAGCACTTCAGATGGCAGCGCCCCAAAGGTGCCAGCTTGGTTGTAAATTATATTGGCATCTTCAATTCCGGGGAGTCGGCAATTGGTGGTGAGCTTGGCAGATATTCAAAGATAAGTCACTAGGTAATGGAGATCCAGGAGGGGTCTGCTTCCCAAGTTTCAACTCTTGCCATGGATAGGTTTTATTAAGATTTTTTGCCAGATTTATACTATGAAAATCGCATGTCAAAGGTAATAATTTGGATTGAGCTTGGTTAATTGTGCCATAAAATGCCAAAAAGGAATTTGGAATTTTCGAAAAGGCGTGTTATTTCAGTGTATATGCGTAGGGTAAAAATCATATGTACATTAGGTCCAGCCACTGAGTCGGAGCAGGTTCTCAACGCTCTCGTTGCCGGTGGAATGGATATTGCCCGGCTGAATTTCTCGCATGGTACTCACGAGCTTCACCAAAAGACTTTTGAGCAGCTGCGCAAGATCGCCAAGTCCCATGGTCGTCACGTCGGAATCCTGGCCGATATCTCCGGTCCTAAGCTACGAGTTGGAGTTCTGGAAAATCCAATTGAACTTTCAGTGGGCGACGTTGTAGAGCTGAGAGAAGTGGATGATGCTCCCGCGTCCGATCGGTCGATTCCGATATCTGCCCTTGGAACGCTGTCTCAACTCGAGGTAGGCGAGACCGTGAGTTTTGCCGACGGTGCAATCGTGATGACAGTGGTTTCAGTTTCGGGTCAGAGAGTGCAGGCAAGCGTTGAGGTTGGAGGAACTCTTGGTTCTAGAAAAGGGGTTAATTTTCCTCAGGCGCAAATTCGACTCCCATCTCTTACTGAAAAAGACATTGAAGATATCAAGTTTTGCGTAAATCTGGGAGTTGATTTTTTTGCTATTTCCTTTGTTCGCAGAGTAGAGGATGTGCTGCTTGCCAGAGAAGTGATCTCCAAGTTTTCACCAAGTCATGCTCATCGGATCATTTCTAAGATTGAGCGTCCAGAAGCACTTGATGATATTGAAGCCATAGTCAGGGCTTCTGATGGGATTATGGTGGCCAGGGGAGACCTGGGTGTTGAGATTCCACCAGAGCAAGTTCCGATAGAACAGAAGAGGATAATACATCTCTGCAATACCATAGGTAGACCGGTTGTTACGGCTACCCAAATGTTGGAGTCAATGATTATTTCAACGATGCCAACACGCGCTGAGGCTGCAGATGTGGCAAACGCGATATTTGATGGAACTGACGCAGTGATGTTGTCGGCTGAGACCGCTTCCGGAGCGCACCCGATAGAAGCCTTCACCTACATGGCCAGAATTTCATCGAGAGCTGAGGAAGAGCTCCAAAACCAAGCTTTAACCTTATTGAATCGTCCTGAGCCTTCGCGGGAGACTATTGCAGATGGTATTGGTTACTGTGCCGAGCAGCTGACCCGTTATCTGCCTATCAAAGCCATTGTGGCGGTTACAGAATCAGGACATAGTGCCCGTGTTATCTCTAAGTTCAGGCCTTCGGTGCCGGTTATCGGAGCCACTATAAGCGAGTCTGCAGCACGCAGCTTGAGCCTCAGTTTTGGTGTTATGCCGTTAGTGGTTGGCGAGTCTTCGGTGGATACTGAAAAGGTGATCCTGTCTGCATTGGCACAGGCCAAAGATACGGGGCTTCTGGCTGACGGCGACCTCTGTGTTGTGGTCGCCGGTATTCCATTTGGCCAGCGTGGAACCACCAACCTGGTAAAGGTTCAACGAGTAGGCGACGGGTTCCTGGTGAACCATGATTCTCAGTAGATCGTTTTATGCTCCGACGGGATTTTAAGTGATCTGGTCGTTCATCGGGAGCACCATCTGAGGCTTGACAATTATATGGTTGTCCGAAATTGGAGTCACAGCTGATCCAATTGCAAAGAACTCTATGGTGTGGGATCCCCAACCGTGGGATTTTTCGTGGAGCTGAACACCGACGATTCCCTCTGCTTTGACCGCCTGAGCTTCAGCCTGCATTCTTTCCATTGCCAACTCCCTTGCATCATAGAGTGCTTGAGTGAAGTTGGTCATTTCGACGTTCTTCATTGATGTTCCCCAGCTCTGCCTAAGGCTTTGATGCGCGACATGATAAACACAGTTGCCCATAACCAGTCCCAATGGTCTGTAGCCTGCCTGTAGGAGCGTCCAGAAATCCTGTCCAGACAGGTCTGAGGTAAACGGTCGATTGTCATGGGTTCTATGCAGCACACCGTCGCGGTGCCTCACTGCGGTTCCGATGGCTATGAATTCAGCGAGGTCGGGTCCCCACTCGTATCGGCCCACTTCCAGCCGGACTCCAATTATGCCATCAGCACCCAGCTGGTCAGCTTCTTCTTCCATTCGGGTCATAGCGAGTTCTCTGGCATGATACATAGCCTGGCTCAAAACCGTAAGCTCCTGGCTCTGCTGCCATCGGGCAAATTGAAAACCTATGTGATATATTGAGCTCCCAACTACAAGTCCCAGTGGCTCGAAACCGGCCTCTTTTACTAGGAGAAATTCGTTTACTGACAGATCGGACGTGAATAGACCCGATTTATTTTGAGCCAGCCTCCCTGCTGCATCGGCGGGCAGGCCTTCTTGTGAGTTGGGATCATATGACATTCGAAGTCTCCTGAATCAATCTAAGGTTTGAGGTACATGATTTTTAGCTGCGATGTCTTTGGGGCATCTTTTATTTCGGCAATAGCTGTTGCGAGTACGTGGGTAATAAAGGTGACAGCTCCAACTGCTTCTCTTTCTCCCCCGGGTACCTGATAACTGTTTGTCGCTGTCTTGAAACTAAAGTCGATTATTCCACGTGCATTGACCGCTTTAGCTGCCCTTTCAATTTCACGCATTACGAGATGTCGACTGGCGTAGTAGCCTTCGGTGAACTCTCTGATTTCAAAGTTCACCATGTTTGTCCCGAGCATCGAGTACATTTGCTGAAACGTGTATGGAGACAGCGAAGCGAAATAGCATGCACTTGAACCAACCAGCCCTAGTGGGACAAATCCATTTTCCGCCATGGAGTAAAGGTCTTGGCCTTTAAGGGTGGTCAGAACGGCTGATGATCCGGTTTTATTTTTAAGAACATCCAGTGGACCACCAAGTGATCTAACCGCTGTTCCAATAATCGAGAATTCGATTAATCCTGCTTCAGCATCAAACATCGCCTGGGTTATTCTTGCTCCAACCACCGCATCGGCGTGTGCTAGATGGGCTTCCTGTTGCAAGCGATCGGTTGCAAGTCTTCGAGATTCATTGAATGCTTGAGCGAGGACCGACAAAGGTTGTGAACCGCCGTAGGGGACTGGCTGATATCCAATTCTGTAGACGGCAGTGCCTGCTACTTGGCAAATAGGATCGAGACTGATGCTCTTTAACAGCGAGAATTCATTAATAGTCAAGTCTGAAGTGAAGCTGCGATCTTGAGAAAGTAGCTCAAGCCTGCGTAATGCAGAGGGGGGGAGCTTCCCGCTTTCAAGTGCTTTCTGAGTTGCTAATGGATCTTCCGGAGGACCGAGGTCTCTAGTGGTTGATTCCGCTGGAGTTCCATTTTGCGGGTTATTTCCCCGTGATCCAAATAGCTTCACTTTAATTGGCTCCTAGCAGCTTTGAGATAGCTATTCGTGCGCTTTCTGAGCGTTGCGATTCAAGTGCAAGCATTTCTGCCAGCGAAGCTATCCATTGATCCACTGGTAGATCATCTGTTTTTATCACAATGTCCCGCACGATTTTCAATCTGGTAGTCCTGATGGAATTGGTTCCGTTGCCGACCGACATCAGGAAGCGATATTCACCGAGTTGGATTGAAATTTCTTCAATCGAAGTTGATTTAGATCGAAGTCCGCGTTTTTTCTTTTTTACCTGGCAGTTTTGAGGAGCTATGGATTCAAGCAAGGTAGCAAGTGCCAGCATTGAGTTTGAAATGTCTGACGCATTGAACCTCAGCGATGCAGCCAATAGTTCAATTTGAGACGGGGCAAACCCTAAGTTGTCAATTTGATCATTATTTTCCGCACTCACTTATGCAATGCTAACCAAAAATTGAAGGCAATGTGCATCACTAGCATCTTGCTGGTAAATCGCTCAGGATTTGGTCCTTTTCTAATGGTCGCTGTATAGCTATGATCTTGGATGTAGGCGAGACTGAAATGATTTTCACCAAGGGAGGAACCGGTCATGGCAAGAAGGAACAGCCTTACAAGTCAGCTGTATAGGGCAGCGCGCATCTCGAATAACCTCCGTGCTGCCTCAGAAGGGCCGACAGCTTATGCGAAGAGGGTGGCCAGACGTAAAGTGTATGCCAAACAGATGGCTATGACTCGAAAGGTACTCAAAGGTTTTGGCCTTTCAAGGTGATTTAGTAACGGATTGTTGACTCATTTTCAAGTGCGTAGGTTTGGTGCTCGACCTTTTTAGGAGTGGAAGTTACAAGTGAACTGGGGTTTTGTGGTGGGTTTAACGCATGGCTGGCGATTCTGACGTTCAAAAGCTGTAGACGGTCGACTGCATTTTCTAATAGGTTCTCAGCAAGAGGAGAAGCATGAATCTGTCAAAGGTAAGGAGCACGCGCAAGCAATGGTTCAATTGGATCTGAAATATTTAAAGTAATTTTGGAGGCACTAATATCTTCCGCCTCATACCGGTGGCGCGGCTAGATGGCAAGGAGTTGCTATTTCGGGGATAATAATAAAAATCGTATTAGCTATGAGTTTGACTGGCATTTTCTGAGAATTTGTAATAATTTCTGCTGTAGAGAAAATTCAATATCCAATGAGTTTCTCGAATTGGGGGGTTTGTTTATGTCTTTTCGGATACGTCAGACTTAGCAAATTGGAGCTTGGAACGAAAAGTAGGGGGGATTGTCGTGCCCATTTGGGATAATGTTGTACCCGAGTCAGAACGCGAGATCTACAGGAAAGCCGGTTTTGGCAAGGCGGCGAATTGGGAAGGCAAGCCAGCGCTGGTAATCATCGATGCGCTTTGGTCGTTTATAGGACACCGTCCAGTGGATGTGCTTGAGGCAATCGATGAGTACCCAACCGCTTGTGGAAAGCCTGGACTTGATGCGTTGGGAAATATAGCCAATGCGCTGAATTTTTTTAGAGCTAATGGTCTACCCGTTGTCTACGTTTGTGCAGACGGGAAGCTTCGTGATGTTTACGGTGCAACTGTTCGAAGCAGAACCTCGGTAACGCCCGAAACTAGCGACGCTTTTGAAATTCCTGACCAGATTGCACCTGTTAATCTAGAGCCTGTGGTTTATAAGACCAAAGCAAGTGCATTTTTCCGTACTCCGCTTGACATCCTGCTTCGCAATTTGGGGGTGCAGGTTGTTCTGATAGCAGGTTCGACAACCTCCGGCTGCATCAGGGCCAGTACGGTTGACAGTCATTCACATGGTTTTGAAACGGTACTTCTTGAAGATGCGATCTGGGACCGCTCTCAATTCTCCCATGCAGTTTCGCTTTTTGAGCTGTCGATGAAATATGCATCGGTAGCCACGGTTGAAGCAGCGTGCAATGCGATAAGTGGGACCGCTTCATATGAAAAAGGATTGAAGGTTGGCTGATAAAACAGATTTACATATTTCTGAAGGTCTTCGTTATCCATATGTGCCGATCATCGACAGGCCACAATTTCTCGGGTGAAATATATCCCCATCAATAGGGCCGGGGCGTGCAAGATCAGGCAGTTGCCGCTGCGTTTGCTGTGTCGGGTTATGGGAGGAATGTGGCTAGAGAGCTGCTTTCTCTGTCAATGTGACAGTGAATCCAAGCGATTCGATCTTCTCCTGCAGCCGTTTCACCTGCCGGAGAGGATCGTTTGTTCGCTCAAAGTAGTCACTGCCAGGATCTTGATATAAAGCACCGGTCGTAAGCAGGTGCCAGGCCGTGTCCAAGATTGAATGGGCTACAGCCACTGCTGCTTTGTTGGGCCCCCGTCTCCGGGTTATGCGGGAATACTGGACGGAATAGTAGCTGTTCTTGGTATGTGCCGCAGCCCGGCCAGCTTCGATGAGAGTCCGGCGTAGCCACGGAGATCCCTTGCGGGTACCAGCGGGTCTTTTCTTGCCAGCCGACTCATAGCGGCAGGTGCCACTCCTGCCCAGGCACACAGGTGCCCAGAAGTGGGAAAGCGACTCATATCGCCACCTGTCTCAGCGATGATCACCTGTGCTGTAATTAGTGAGACCCCTGTAATAGAGGTAAGCAAAGTGATTTGTTGTTCAAAAGGGAGGAGTCGAGATGCGATCTCTTGGGTAATTTCTGAGATAGCTTCATCCAAGTGATCTATAAGGGAGATGATCTGACGACAGAGGAAGGCATGGGCCCCGCCAAAGCTACCATCAAGTGCCTCAGTTAGCTGCTCACTCTTTTTGGCTAGGACTCCCTTGGCCAGCTTGGCAAGTGCAGCCGGATCCCGTTCACCAGCTATCATTGCCTCGACCATGGCTCTTGAGGACTTGCTCCATACAGAAGAAGCTACCGAAGTGAGCTTTATTCCTGCGTCCTGGAGGACCTTCTCCAGCCGCTGTATCTCTCGGGCACGAGTATCTATCTGGGTCTTTCGGTACCGAGTCAGTTCTCTAAGCTCTCTGATCTCTGGCGGCGGGACCAGAGAGGGTCGTACCATTCCGTGGGCCGCCACATCAGAAAGCCACTCCGCATCTGAAAGATCGGTCTT
>JAKBSX010000079.1 GCA_021844725.1 Actinomycetes bacterium
TGATGCCAATCTTGTTTTAGGAATCTTAAATCCAGACTATTTTCTGGGCGGGACCAAGAAGCTGGAGGTTGAGCTGGCCCGTCAGGCAATCAAGAGCAAGATCGCAGATCCGCTGGGACTGAGTATCGAAGATGCTGCTGCAGCAATCTTTGAAATTCAAAACGCCCAAACTGCAGACCTGGTTAGAACGGTTGTAGTGGGCGCTGGCCATGACCCAAGGGATTTTGTGATGTATGCCTTTGGCGGTGCAGGACCGGTTCACTGTGCAGCTTATGGAGCCGATCTAGGAGTTAAGGAGGTTCTGGTTCCGCTAGGGCAGACCGCAGCTGTTTTCTCGGCCTATGGACTTGCCACTTCGGACGTGGTGCTTTCCGTGGAGCTTTCTGATCCGGCCAACTTCCCGGTAGATGCTGAAACAATGGAGCGGAACTTTACTCAGCTGGAAGAAGAGGTGAGTAAGCGCCTCAAAGCTCAGGACGTTGAGTTCCAGTCAATTTCACTTGTAAGAGAGGCGGACATTCGATACACCATGCAGATATTCGAGGTCCCCACGCCGGTACCGCCGGGCCGGATTGACGATAGCGCGGTTCAGGTGATAGCTGACAATTTTGAGGAGCGTTACGCTTCACTTTATGGTGCTGGAACGGGATTTCGTGAAGCAGGTCTTCAGATTATAACCTACCGGGTTTTCGGGACCGGGACTCTTCCTTTCAAGCCGGAGCTTCCAAAGCATGAAAGTCAAGGGGGTTCTGGTAGTCCGGCTCCCAAGCAGACCAGGAGGGCAATGCTCGATGGAAGATCGGGATGGATGGACGTACCGGTGTTTGACTACAGAGTTTTAGCAACAGGCACAGAGCTTTCCGGACCGTCGATTGTGGAGGCTCAAACTACCACGGTGGTGATACCTCCAGGTACTTCAGCCATCGTAGATGACTTGGGGAATCTAATTATTCGTTATCGCTAGGAGGGGATTATGCCATTTATACCGGTACCTGGTTCAGAGGTTTTTTCAAGTCGTATACGTAGTCGGGAGCAGATACAGAACTCGGTCGGGGATTCGGTCTCGCTTCATCACGCAAAACCTGATGACGTGGAACAACTTGATGCTCTTTCTTACGAAGTGATTCGACACCGACTTTGGGCAATTACAGATCTGATGGGACAGGCCCTGAAAAGGATGTCGGGCTCTTTGGTGGTGACAGACTGCAACGACTTCGATGTTGCCATTGCCGACGAATTTGGGGACATTGTACAAGTCGGACCTTATAACACCGAATTAGCCGCGTCGGTAGACCTGGCAATCAAGTGGATTTTAGAGAACCGGGCGGACAACCCTGGGATATATGAGGGCGATATGTTCCTCTGCAATGATCCATGGGTGGGTGGAGGACTTCACCAAAACGACGTGGCCGTGCTTGCCCCCTTTTTCCATGACGGCAAGTTGTTTGCCTGGACGGCTGCGGTGGCGCATCAGGCTGACCTAGGTGGTGTTTCACCCGGAAGCTGGACGCCAAGGGCAGAAGATGTTTTCTGGGAGTCTCTGCCTACCCCACCGGTAAAGATAGTGGAGAACTCAAGGATAAGACGCGACGTTGAAGACGTGTATCTTCGTCGTTCCAGGGTTCCCAAAATGGTGGCGCTCGATCTGAGGGCAAAGGTGGGGGCCAACACAGTTGGTCAGGAACGTATTCGGGAACTGATTGGCAAATATGGCGCTGATGTGGTGAAAGCTGCCATGGCCAAGCAGCTCGATGATGCAGAAAGCCGGCTAAGGGCGAAACTCGAAAAGATTGAAGATGGCACCTGGAGCGCAACGTGCTATCAAGAGCAATCGATGAAAGACGATCGAAACGTCCATAAGATCGTGTGTACTCTGACAAAGGCCGGGAGCGACTTACTATTTGACTTTACCGGCACCGGTCCCCAGTCGGGAATGATAAACACCACCTTCAGCGGAATGTATGGGGGGATACTTGCAGGAGTGTTGCCCGGCCTGTGTGGAGATATCCCCTGGGCAACTGGAGGTCTGCGCAGATGCATATCGATCAAGAGCGAAGAAGGAACACTAAACAATGCAACCTTTCCAGCTGCGGTTGGGAAGGGGTCGGTAGCATCTGCCTGGGCGACGATGAATGCAGTAACAGAGTGTATTTCGAAGATGGTTGACACCTCAATTGAACTAAAGAGAGAGGTTCAATCAGTCTGCTGCGGCACATGGCAGTTATGCGTGATGGCTGGCTTAGACCAGAGACAGCAGCCGTTTGCCACCATGCTTACCGATTCCATGGGAGGTGGTTTCGGGGCAGGAGTTGATCACGACGGGGTGGACACAGGAGGACTGCTGCTAATTCCGATGGGGAAAATGCCAGACGTGGAAATGAACGAGTTTGTGCTTCCGATGCTTTATCTTTGGAGACGGGAAGAGACTGACAGTGGTGGTCCGGGCAGATTCCGTGGAGGCGTCACTGCTTCGTTGTGTTTTGTGCCTCATGACACGCCTGTTCCCATGATGCAGGTAATTTCGGGTGCGGGAAAGACTGTTTCTCAGAATGTCGGTCTGGCTGGTGGGTATCCCGGCAGCAGCCAGGTGGATATAGCGGTACGTTCCTCAAATATTGAAGAGCTTTTCAGCAAGGGGATAATCCCGAGTTCGTTAGAGGAAGTAGACGGGGATCTTCAGATACTGGCTTGTGAAGATGAGGCGCTTCTTTCTCCAGGGGATTTGCATTACATGTCTTGGCAATCCGGTGGAGGTTACGGTGATCCCCTACTTCGTGATCCAAAGTCTGTAGCCTATGACGTTGCAGAATTAAGAGTCAGTCCCGAGAGTGCCAGAAATATTTACGGTGTGGTGTTGCAAGAGCCAGGTTTTGAAGTAGATGCTGATGCCACCGAGCAACTGAGGAGCGAGATGAGACAGATCAGACGTAGTCGTGCACAAAAGGCAGGTGTGTAATGGCCACTTCAGAACGGGTCAACGAGAACGTTGGGCGCAGGTTTGACAATGGCAATGAAGTGTTATTTTGTACTCACTGTAACCAGGAACTTCAAGGTTCTAGTGCCACTTACCTGTCTAATCTGCCAAGATACGAGGGGCCTCTTAGTGAAGCAGGTCCACAGGTATTTGCTGATTCTTCAGTATTTGTAGATGCACCGGTGGTGTTCAGACAATATTACTGTCCAGGTTGTTTCACGGTTTTTCATACTGAAGTGGTGCCATCCTGAAACCGTGGTTAGAACCTCACCTTTGCGGAACTTACTGATCTGAATAGGTTTCAGATATAGCTATAAAAAGGTGTTGATTTGTAATGGGGGTCAGGGGGCCAGCTAACTTAGCTGGGCTAGCATTTTAGGAGAACTCTAGGGGGAACAGAGTGGGTACCGCATATGGCGAAATTGATTCAGACTGGGGCGTGGACCATTTTCATCCTTGGGATAGTCGAATCACTTATGAAAATATCTGGCCCATCTATGAAAAAATGAGGCAACGAGGCGGCATCACGTATAGTGACGCAGTGGGTGGCTTTTGGAGTTTGAGCAAATTCCAAGATGTCCGTGATGCAGCCAGAGACCATGAGTTATTTTCGTCAGCCAACGGTACATCAATCGGAAACCGAGACGGTGATTCGCCTTCGCCACCCAATGCCCCTATAGACTTTGATCCTCCTCTCAAACGTGGTATCGCAAAGTTATGCAGGAGCCGTTTCTTCCCAACAAAATAGGAGTACTTTCAGATTTCATTCGGTCTGCAGTTAGAGATCTGCTCGATCGGATCGAAGGCATGGGAGAATTTGATATTGTAGCTGAACTGGCGGAGCCAGTTCAGCAGGAAGTCCTTTCGAGAGTGCTCAATTTTGATAAGCCAACCCGTGTAAAGAACCGGGAACTGGTGCTGAATGTAATTCACGCCAACTTAGAAACCAGTAAACCTGCATGGGCCGAGTTTCGAGCCTTTCTGCTGGGGGAGATACGCAGGCGCATCAGTAACCCAGGTGATGACTTCTTGAGCCATCTTTGTGTCGATGAATTTGACGGGCAACGCTTTAGTGAATCTGAACTGATTGCAATCCTGGTGTCGCTGGCTCTTGCCGGTCACCATACTGTGGCAGATTTATGGTAGTCAAGGCTGTCCATAGTAGCCATCGCTACCACCACGCTCCACAGAGCAGCGGCCATTGCCAGATGAACATCGGCCAGAGAGTCCGGAGCTTTGAGTATAGCGACAGCTCCCAGCGCAATTTGCAAGATTCGTAGCACCACTGTAATCACAGCAAGATGGTGCTGTGATCTTGGTACCACTTTTCTTTTAATTATTTGTATGGTATAGCTGGCAACAAGTATCGCGCCAATTAGCACTACCAAGCGATGGATGAGTTGTAGATCGACCAGGCCGCCCGCTGTGTGTGAGCCGAAACAGGCCGGCCATGAAGGACAGGATTTCTCCGCCTCTCCATTTACCACTAGTGAACCCGATATTAGGACGAAAAAGAGACCAATCAATGCCCAGATCGATCTTCGCTCAACCTCTGACCTTGGGACAATCTGCTTTGTTCGCCCAAGAAGGCCCTGACCGTTGTTGCGGTAATTACAGCCAGGAACAAAAGTCCAACGATCAAATGTAGTGCAACTGTCACTGGGGCGTTGTTGGTGATTACTGTGATTGCACCCAAGGCGACCTGTACAACGATTAGTCCGACTCCGGCTAATGCAAATGGTCTAAGGTGTTTGCCCCTTTTGCCCGGAGCGCCATGTAACAATGGCCAGACTAAAAATAAGGATGGTTACGATGCTGGCCAAATAGCGGTGTGACTGTTCCAACAGCGGATGGAACTGGTCAATTGGACCAATCTGACCAGAACAGAGCGGCCAGCCCTTACAGCCCATTCCGGACTCGGTAACTCTTACGGTACTGCCGAGGACTATTAGAAGATAAGTTGATATTAATGTGACCAGGGTCAGGGCGCGAAAGGTGCGCTAGTTAGGTTTTTTGTTAATTCCTCCAGATGGGCTGTTTTTGATCGGAATCGTTAAGTAAAACACTATACGTTAACTTCATTACATATCAAACCGAAATAGAAAGTTTTACATAGAGTCACCCTGGTCGATTCATGGCCAGGGTGACAGAGTTGGTGGTAGTTGATAATTATTTAAGATTGGGACTAGGCGCTTGCTCTAACGGACTGAAAGTCTGGTTCGGGGATAAGAATTTCCTCGGTTGGATCGGTCTTCCTTGCATGATAGAGACCGAATATCGAAAGTACAAGCAGGACTGCTGCGGCCACAAATGCTCCAATCGATGCGTACCCCATTATCATCCCTATGGTGTCAAAAGCATACGCTGTTAGAAGTATGCTTCTGAGTGTCTCACCCTTGAACAGAGTATTGGCCTGGTTGGCTAACGTCTGGTTCTTTGGCTGCTGCATGGCCAGAGCGGACACCTGGGCATAGGTTTTGCCACCGGCAACCTCCTTGATGTGATTGGCGATGAAGTGGTCTGCATATACTTCGGCTTGTGCACCGGTTGTCAGCAGTTGCCCACCATATTGTCTCATTGCCGCGAACTCCGGAGCTGCAACTGCTGGGCTATTGGCAGCTGGGAAATATATCTGTTGCGAAGCCAGCTGAGTATGCACCTGATTGCCGATGTAATAGTGTCCCCAGGCTAATAGTGAACCAGCAACGATCAATACCAGCACCAAAAACATTCCTACTGCACTAACTAATGTATCGAAAGCTCTACGTCTCATGACGACCTTCTTTCCTATTATCGTTAGGTGACTTGGAATAATGCCAAAGCCTTGACCGTATAAATCCAACTTCGTTTGCCGATTATGGATGGTCTGCGGATCACAGCACTGCCTCGTTTCCCGTCTCCTATAGCCCGAAACACCGCTTCAAAAAGGATCGAGGGAGTGATTACTTGTGAAGGTGATCCTTCCCTTGTGATTCCTAGATGAAGAGTCTTGAACACAGTTTCACCTTATGCGAACTGCCACTAGTAGGTAACTCGATATACACCGCGTTGTTGAAGAAATTCCAGGGGGGCTGCCACCAAGGTTTCCGGTGTAGGTACCAGGAGAATTTACGTACGCGATCGTTTACTTTCACTAGTAGAGTTCGATGTGTAGGTATATTTGCAGGTGCCTGATATTTTTAGATTTGTATAAGAAAAGAGATGCCAGTCCGGGACTACAGACAAAGCATAAGCTCGAAAGTACCGACAGACTATGAGCTTCGCAGTGAGGCGAGGGGAGGCAAGCGCAACCGGGGAATGAAATTGTGGTGATTGGATAGGTCTTCCGTCAATGGTCATGGGTGGCAACTGTTATGAGACTAATCGGGATCGGTGACTGTCAGTGAGAGTGCCTTTGACTGAAAGAAGTTATGCTTGTGAGTATCGAATCGATGCCCACGTGGTCAATGATAGGGGTTGCCGATGTATCTGGAACCTGGTAACTTTCTAACCTTTATAAGTACTGGGCATTGTCATGGGCTCGCTCCCTAACGCGTCGGCTGCTCCGGTCGGTGAGCACGGTCTTATAAGGGTGCTAATAGTTGATGACCACGCTTTGGTGCGTGAGGGTACGGTCCAGCTACTGGAGCGCGAGTCGGATATTGCGGTGGTGGGCCAGGCTTCCACAGGGGTACAGGCAAACCTGTTAATGGACCGCCTTGGTATGGACGTGCTGCTTTTGGACGTGAATCTTCCTGATATAAGTGGCCTTGAAGTTGCCAAGCTTGCCGCGGCTAAACACCCTACAATTAGGGTTTTGATTGTAAGCGCTTACGATGACTATGCCTATGTGGCTGAGGCGATCGAGTTGGGGGTTGCGGGCTATCTTCTAAAGACCGCAACTGGTAGGGAGCTGGTGGATGCGGTCAGGACAGTTGCAGCTGGTGATTTTGTGCTGAGTGGTTCGGTGGCGATGCGATTTGCAGGTCGAAGGCAACCTAGTCATGGCAGAGATGAGGCCAAACTCACACCCAGGGAAGTCGATATTTTGCGACTGATAGGAAAGGGAATGAGTAATAAGGCGATTGCTGGCAGTTTGGGACTTACATTGCGGACGGTAGAGGGGTATGTTTCAAATGTGCTTGCCAAGCTCCATGTGTCATCGAGGACCGAAGCTGCTCTGTATGCATTGAGCAAGCACCTGATTCCACTCAACGAAGACGATGAATAGACCGACTCATGCTGACTATGTAGCCGTACTTCGTGGCGCTCTGCATCCTCCACTTAGGGACGCCCGGTTTTGGGTTCTTCAGGGGTCGGTTATTTTTATAGCAGCTCTCCACTTATTGGTGGATATTTACTACTCCAATTTTTCTGCGTTCCCTGGTGGAATTCCGGTAGCTCTTCTAATAATTCCAGTGTGCTATTCTGCACTGCGGTACGGACTTTCAGGATCGGCCGCCACTGCGATGTGGGCCAGCATCCTTTGGCTTCCAGACCTGCTTCTTCCTCACGACATGGGGCACTCCGGCAGTGATCTTGTCAATTTGCTATTGGTAGACGGAGTCGGCTTTTTTGTAGGCCAAAATGTGGAAGCCGAGAGGGTAGCAAATGCAAGGGTGGAAACAGCTGCTCAGGAACTGTCGATGACCGAACAGCGTTATAGACAGTTATTCAATACCAACATCTCCCCGATTCTAATTTTGAATAATTTTGGGATAATCATCAACGCCAACCTGGCGGCACTCGATCTCTTCGGTGAGGATTTGATTGGAAGAGAAGGTTCTGTGGTGTTGGGTGAGGAGATCCGTGGTGGAGATCAGACTATAACAGTTGGTGGAAGTCGCAACTATAGGTTGAATCTGATGGAGATAGCCAGCGACAGAGACGAAGCCAAAGTCCAGATTGTTTTGGAAGATGTGACAAGGGAGTGGCTAGAGGGCCTGCGGATCCGGCGTTATGCTGATATGGTGGTAAAGGCTGAGGAGGATCAGCGCTTGCGTCTCTCAAGAGAGCTCCATGATGAACCACTTCAGGTGCTGATGCACATTGCACGGCGTTTGGGGACTCTTGCCGAGGGTCAGGAACGTCCAGCTGAGTACTCCGATGCATTGGCTGAGTTGCGGGAGAATGTGTTGGATGCATCCAGAGGGCTTAGGGCTATAGCTACAGGTCTGCGGCCTCCGGCTCTTGATCAGTTGGGTTTGGTTCCTGCACTCAAGAGTCTGTTGGCGGAGCTGGAGGAGCAGTCAGGGATCTTGATTGATGTCAATGTTTTTGGAAACCAGGTTCGTTTGCCATCAGAGATCGAGTTGGGTGCCTTTCGAATAGTTCAGGAATCTGCCAGCAACGCGGTCCGGCATTCCGGGGCCACTTTTCTTTCGGTTTCGGTAAAATTTGCTACAGAGGCACTAGAACTTGAAATATCAGATAATGGTCGGGGATTCGATCCGGAGATGTTTGACAATTACGATTCCGGTCATCTGGGAATGGTTGGAATGCATGAACGAGCCAGATCGTTGGGCGGCCAGTTGAATGTGTATTCTTTTCTGAACGGTGGGGCCAAGTTGACCTCTCCTCTCCCTAAAGGAAGAGGATTCATGAAGAACCAGCAGCTCACGCCACCAGCCCTTCAGAGAGTTGACGCTTCGCTGGGCCGCTGTGCT
>JAKBSX010000080.1 GCA_021844725.1 Actinomycetes bacterium
AGCTGGAAATCCAATACAATCACGCTGGCCAACTCGTGATTTAACAGAAGCAGTCGGAACAATTATAACTCTGAATGAATCTTGCACTCAGCGTTGACTGACATCCAAATTTCGCTTATAGATAGGCGAGATATGCGAAATGGATATTCTGTGGACGATCTTGTAGAATCATTCTCAAGGCATGGTCAACTCTCTAGAGTAAGAGTAAGACCTCACCCAACAAGACGGGGACGGTATGAGATGATTTTCGGTAACAGGCGTCTCTGCGCTGCTGAAAAGCTAGGGTGGAAATCAATCGCTGCCGATGTAGTAGAAACCACCGACCTGGAATCCGAAGTCATGGCGTTTGTCGAGAATGTTGATCGACAGGATGTCACTGATTACGAAAAGGCTTCTTTTCTGGAAGGGATGCACAAGTCGTCAGGTAAATCATATTCCGAGATTGCGGCCATGATTGGTAAATCGCCTTCGTACGTTTCTCAGCACATCTCGATGCTGAATCTCTTCTCTGAACTTGATCTTCCAGAGAAGGAGCGTTCCGAGGTTCTTCATTCTTTGACAGAGGGACATTGCCGAATCCTCAGCAGTATTAATAGTGTAGACGAGAGGTGGAATACCGCAAAACTCGCCGTAGCTTCGAAAATGGGAATTCGCGAACTGGAAAAACTCGCAGGAAGATTCCATCATGCGCCAAAGGAACGTGGACGAAGAAAGGACTACACAATCATCCGTGAAGTGATCACCGAAAAGATGACTGGATTGAATTCCAAGGACGTGCGACCTTTCTTTGACTCGATGTCCCAAAAGCATTTCGACATGTTTTCTAGCTTCCCTCCATTCAACAAATTGAACAGAGAGTTATCACGAGAGCATATCTGCAAGATACTCAACGGTATGATTTCGTTCAACGCGGAAATAGACAATTTAGACGTGACTTTTCTTACTGATCGAGTGGCTTATGCTACCATGGAAGTTACGCACAACTTCCTGTTCCCAAGAAACAAGGTCACTACCAAAACACGTGCAACCATCATTCTCGAAAGAGAGGATAGATGGAGGATTGTTCATGAACATTGGTCCTCTGAGAACCCTGAAAAGTTCTTCATGGCAACCTTGAGTCAAGTTGTCGACAGAAGACAAAGAATGGTTGTGACCAGAAGACGTTAGTCGGCCACCTCGAGTTCTAGCGAAAAGTCAAATTACACCAACTCTGGTAGCACTTCTTTAGCGAATAGTTCAAGCGATTTTCTTCTATCCTTGTCGGTTCCCGGGAAAACTATCGAAATTTGCTTTATGCCCGTTGATTTGATATTCTTGAATTTCTCTAGGCACTCCGAGGGGGTCCCACTTACAGACAGTTTTGCAGCAACTTCGTCAGAAATGGTCTTCGAAAGGTTGGAGAGGGCACCAGAGTCATGCGCTTCATGCCCGGTGGTGTACTCGGTTTCCATGACTTTGATAGCGTGATCCACATCATCCCCCCAGACTCCGTGAGGTAGTTCTCTGATGACGGCGCGACTATTCCATATCGAAATGGCTACAGTGGGTTTGATCAGCTGAAGCGCTTTCTTGCTATCATCACAAATGACGCTATGTACCCAGGATACGCGTTCAATACTTTCAGGATCACGTTTAGCCTTTCTAGCACCTGCTTTAATCTGTTCCGAAGCATAGGCTATTGATGCGGGTGAAGCACCAGCTCCGCTACCCAAGAGTACGCCATCTGCAATTTCTCCGGCCATCTGGAGTGTTTTTGGACCATAAGCACCGACATAGATGGGAATGCTTCCACTAGTAAAATTGATTTTCGCATCTGCCAGCGTGATTGTATTGGATTTCCAGCTTACAGCTTCTCCGCGAAGCAAAGCGCGCAGAATAGTGACAGCATCTCGAATTGTCTTCACGGGATTCGTTCGGTTTAGACCCATCGACTTCAGGCCGGCTCCGCCAGCTCCGATTCCAAGCATTGCTCTTCCTTGAGAGATTTCGTTCACTGTAGCTATTGAAGAGGCTGTGAACGGAAGGCGCCTAGTGTACGGATCAGTTATCCCAATTCCAATTCTTATCTTCTTTGTAACTTGGGAGCAAACAGTCATTGTGCAATATGGATCTCTGAAGAACTTCTCGTCAGGGATCCACAGGTTCTTGAAACCTAAAGTTTCAGCCTGCTTTGCTAACTCTGCAGTCTTGTCAATTGGTTCGTTCGAGAAAAGAGCTAGCCCAAGAGTTACTGGCATAGGGAGATGTTAATCGACCTTGTTTTATAATGCATCCTCAAAGTCCAGAAAACGTTTTCACACGTGTGAAATTCAAGCTAAGTGCCAGGGAGCTTACTGGTTTCAATGTCGCGAACTAGCTCTACTAGATATTTCACAGCAAGCTCCAAGATTTGCTCTCCTTTGACGAGCGATGCTTTTGTGGCGTCGCCGATTACCCCTGAAGTCGTGACTTCTTTTATCTGATAGGGAAAAATAGCCTTTGGTCCGGATGCATAGAAGTCAAAACCGAGAAATTTTGATTTGACCTCTGGTAACTCTGAGACAAGCTTATCCACTCTAACCGCACTCTTGTTAACCGCGAGCATAATCGAAGTCTCAGCTTCTCCTGCATGGTAGACCCTTTCTACGATTTTCTTGATTTCTCCTCCAGGTATCATCGTAAACCATTGAGTCACGGCGGCCACGATGCCCTTGGTCTGTCTAAGTTCGCTGGCGGCCATTTGGAGCGCAGGAGTATTGCCTGAGTGACCATTTACGAATATCATATTCCGTAGTCCGTGTCTTTGAAAGCTACCACAGATATCTAGGAGCATATTCACGAGAGTTTGGCTCTTGACGCTTGTAGTACCTGGGAAATCAATGTGCTGTTCTGACACTCCAAAATATATCGGAGGCGCAACAAGTGAGCCAAGCTCATAGCCAGCTTTCCTAGCGATTTCCAGAGCCACTTCGGTTTCATTAGACAGAGGAAGATGAGGCCCGCCGTTTTCCGTACTTCCGATTGGAATGAGGATTGTCTTGGTCTCTTTCACGGCATCCGCTACTTCTTGCCATGTCATGTTTTGAAGAAGCAGGCTCTTCCGACGCGAATCAGAATTCAATCCATTTGACTAAATCTCAAAAAAGATAATATGCGTTTCCAAGTTGACATATGAATGGTTGCGATAAGACAAGATGACTGCCATAGATCTGATTGTAGAAAACGGACATATCGTAACGAATGATGCAATGTTTGATGCAAACCTAATGATTGATGATGGCAAGATTATCGGTTTGAAAAAAGACACTTCTGATGTTGAAGCTAGTGAACGAATCAATGCTCGTGAGAAGTTAATCCTTCCAGGAGTGATAGACACCCACGTACACTTTCTTGAACCGGGAGGCGAACATAGAGAGGATTTTGAAAGCGGAACCAAGGCAGCAGCTTCTGGAGGAATAACTACCGTATTTGAAATGCCAATTTCCTCAATGCCGGTCGTCAGTGCAAAAGCGCTCAATGAGCGCAGGGCTATATTGGAGAAGAAAGCTTGCATAGATTTTGCGCTTTATGCCGGTGCTGGGACACACAGTTACAGCGAAATCGAAGGTTTGGCAAATGCTGGGGCAATTGGCTTCAAGACATTTCTTGCTTACCCCAAGAATAGAGATGCTTGGTACAAGGGTACCTACATGATAGACAACTATTCATTGTTGCATTGCCTTGAGAAAATCGCGAAGACTAACTTGCCGATCGCAATTCACTCGGAGGATGATTCAATCATAGAGGGTCGAATCAAGGAGCTGCAAGAGAGTGGAAGACATGACTTCAGGGCTCATGAGGAGTCCAGGCCGATCGCTTCTGAAACACTTGCAGTGTCATCAGTGATCTCCGTTGCCGAACAGACTCGTGCCAGAGTGCACATCGCACACATGAGTTCAACTCAGGCTGCCGAATTAGTCAAAACGGCAAAGAACCAGGGCATCAAAGTAACATCTGAAACATGTCCTCAATACTTGGTATTGGACGATGGAGAGATGGATTCGTTGGGTCCTTACGCCAAGGTGAATCCACCGATAAGGTATGGAGAAAAGAACAGGGAGGGATTGTGGAAGGCAATTCGTGAAGGAACAATTGATTTCATTGCAAGTGATCATGCACCCTGGACCAAGGCGGAGAAAGACCCAGGCTTTGAGGATGTCTTCAAAGCAAGCTCTGGCATTCCCGGCACTGAAACGATGTTTCCCTTACTCTTGAATGAATGTAGCCAAGGTCGCTTGAGCTTAACGACATTGGCACGGATAACCTCTGAATCACAAGCTAGGATTTTCAATATTTATCCCAGAAAAGGTTCGATCCAAGCCGGCTCAGACGCCGATCTAGTTATTGTCGACCTCAAAGACGAAATGAAACTACAGCGAGCAAAGATGGTCAGTAAATCACGGGACACCAATCCGTACGATGGAAGGAACGTTAAGGGGGTTCCAATTATGACAATCTCCAAAGGGAAAGTGATTGCCAAGAATGGCGTCTTGAATTGCAAAGCCGGCGCAGGCAAGTTCATTTCTCCGACTAGGTAGTGCAGAGCGGATACTGTTGCCCTAAGAATATGGGAATCGAGAAAGTATTCCTTCCGGAATTGCAAAATGTTCTTAAATGAATAGACTCGCGGAAAGCCACTAATGATAATAGACGACCACACCCATTTCCCGATTTCTGATCCCATTTGGCCAGATGAATGGCGAAAAGCAGACTTTATGATTAAGAGCATGGACCAATGGGGCATCGACAAATCCATTGTGGTATGTACGGATCCAATTAACGGTGGAGATTACAAGGTTGGAAATCAGAAAGTCTACGACGTAGTCAAACAATATCCCGATAGACTCATTGGTTTCGCTTGGATTCACCCTACTCAGTCTGAAGGTATAGAAGTGGCACTTCAAGAAGCAAGACGATGTGTAAAAGAGCGCGGGTTCAAGGGCCTGAAACTTCACCCATGCACAGAGATGTACTCCTACGCCAGTAAAGAATACTGTTATCCGATAATTGAAGAATCAATTAAGCTTCAAGTGCCGGTCTTCTGCCACACCGGCGACCCGGCCACTTGTCCATATTCTGGTTCGGTTCTCATTGCAGATCTAGCAGACCGCTACCCTGATGCCAAGTTGATACTTGGACATCTGGGACACCGACGATGGAACGATGCAATCTGGGCAGTCAAGAAGCGCGATAACCTGATGCTCGATACGTCATTTGGGCAAACATCAGCAATAACTGTAGCAGTTAGGACACTTGGTGCAGACAGGATCATGATGGGAAGCGACTGGCCAATCAACAGCTTTGGAGCAAGCACCGGTCATATGAAAGGTGCATTCATACGAGACGAGGAAAGGCAGAAACTCATGGGCGACAACGCGGCGGAGTATCTCCGATTGAAATGATGTTGACAGGTGAGTTATCATGAAACTGATTGACATTAACGTGATGCTTAACCATCCAGTGTATCAGAAGGACTCCACGCCAGACGCCATAGCCAAGATCATTGATGCTGACGGTGTGAATGCGGCCGTCGTGTCCAGTCTGAAACCATTGGCGAGTCTTGACTTTGATGCTGGTAACAAGGCAGCTTCAGAATTTGTGAAAAAAGATCCGAAGAAGCTGTTTGGCTTTGCAATCGTGAATCCAATAAAGCTCAACCAACTCGAAACAGCTATGAAGATTCTACCATTCAAAGGTGTTAGGCTGTCGCCAAACTTCATGTGGATCGAGTACAGTGAAGCAATGGTACCTTTGATCGAATTTGCTGCAAAGCAAAAGATGGCCATTCATGTTAGCGTGACTCCTGAAAGGCCATCGAACATGAAGATGTGTGCTGAAATCGCCGAAAGGTTTCCGAATACGCCAGTGATAATGGGACAGATATGGACGCCCTACACCTGGGTTGAGGCCTCGGCGCTATCAAGAGGATACAAGAACATCTTTCTCGAGGTGGGATTCGCCACTACGAAATCTATAGAAGATGCAGTGGAGGTCGCGGGTGCGTCGAAACTGATTTTTGGAAGCGGGTTCCCTAACATGCGACCAAAGGCAGCTGTCGAAATAGTAAAACTTGCATCGATTTCTGAAAGTGATAGGGATCTCATATTCTGGAAAAATGCATCCAGTTTACTGGGAATCAGCGTCTAATGCAGCCTACTTCACAACGCCTCGAAAGTCTACCGCAATAACTCCTCTGCCTTTTGGCAATATCATTAGAGGATTTATCTCCAGCTCTGAGATTTTATCGCCATAATCGATGACTAGTCTAGATATGTTGAGCAAGGCTTTCTCAAGGGCAGGTACGTCAGCTTGCGGTTGATTTCTAAACCCAGAGAACAATTTACTTGACTTTAACCCGTTTATCATTTCTCTAGCTTCTTCCGCAGCAAGTGGGGGGAGCCGGATCGAGACATCTTTGAAAATCTCAACCAGTGTACCTCCGCTACCGAAAGATATCAAGGGACCAAACTGGGAATCTTGAGTAACTCCAACTATGCTCTCAATGCCGCCTTGCACCATCTTCTGGACTAGGATTCCTTGAATCCGAGCGTTATGATTGTATGCGAGAGCATTCTTGATAATCTTCTCGCAAGTCGATCTGATTTCTCCTTCACTCTTTAGGTTTAACACTACCCCAGAGGCTTCGGATTTGTGTGATATCTGCGGTGATTCAATCTTGAGGGCTACTGGAAAACCAAGCTTCTTTGCAGCGTCTACGGCTTCTTGCTCGTTTTTCACCAGCAATCCCTCTACAACCGGAATGTCGTAAGATCTCAACAATTGACTTACTCTTTCGTAGCTCATGATACCTTTCTTCAAATCGGATCTGAGGGTCAATTTCACTCCAGCGGTTTCTGACACGTGCGATTTCCTCATACGCCTGTATTCCAAGAGAGATTTGATCGCGGAAAAGCATAGTCTGGGTGAATCAAAGCATGGCACGCCACTCTTTTGCAACAATGTATAGCCGGTCTCTTGCTCAGACCACTCCGGAGTTTTTCTACCAGTCCATAGTGCTACAACGATCTTGCTAGTTTGACCTTGTATTCGAATGAGGTCTCTTCCAATTTCTAGAGATTTGCTCCCAACACCACAGTGGGCACAAGCTACGACGATGATTCCAAATCGTTCGTCGTTCAAGAAGGGTTCTATGACTCTTGAAATGTTCGCAATTCCTTGACCCCTGACATCCACTGGGTTGACGAGATTACCAAACATCAACAACTCGTTCATTGCTAGCAACTCTTGTTCGGCACGCGTTCCTTTCAATTCTGGCAGAATGAGTCCAAAGTCGTGACAAATATCTGCGCAGACAGAGGCGAGTCCGCCTGAAGAAGTAATGACAGCAATTCCGTCACCTGAGGTCTTTTCAGAGATTTTTGAGAGGAAGGCAGAAGTTTCGACCAGCTCCTCGATATCGCTTACTCGAATCACTCCGAACCTTCTGAGAAATGCATCATAGGCAGCATTGGAGCCCGTTATGGATCCTGTATGAGTGAGGGCTGTCTTTGCTCCAGCTTCTGTTCTGCCCACTTTGAGGAGTACTATGGGTTTATTCAAAGAGCTAGCCTTCTTTGCGCCACTGGCGAATTTCTTAGGATCCTTGATTGATTCGATAAAAACAGCAAGAACTTTGGTAGAGGGATCGCGAGCAGATTCGATCAAGAAATCGGAGACTTGAAGGTCAGCTTCATTTCCAGTCGATATCACGTTGCTAAATCCAATGTTTCGATCGTTGCCATAGTGTAAGAGCGAGCAAAAAGCTAGCGCACCGCTCTGCGCAATCAAGCTGATATCTCCCTTTATGACGCTGTCAATTTGCTTGTCAGGCGTCACTACAACGCCGGAAACAAAATTTGAAATCCCATAACAATTCGGTCCAACCACTCTTATTCCAGTGGAACTACAAAAATCAGCCAATTTTGTCTGCAGGGCCTTACCGGTATCGTCCGCTTCTCCAAAGCCTGCCGAAATTATCAGAAGGGCTTTAGTTTCTTTCTTTACTGCTTGTTCCAACACTTTCGTTAACTGGTCTCTTCCAATGCAATAGACTACGAGATCAACTGAGGATGGCACATCCAACAAAGAAGGAAAACTTCTGATTACGAAAACTTCCTTTCTGTTCGGATTTATTGGATAGATCGCGCCTCCATAACCATGTTTTACCAGATTTCTAAGTATGCCCGCAGAATATGTGTTGGTCTCCGAGGCCCCTACTATTGCGATGTTTCGAGGATTGAGGATGACATCGTAATCCAAACTAGCTACACTCTAAGAGGCAGATTTCGATAATAATCATTGCTCATTTTATCATTCTGGAAATTGACCTCAGCATACCATTAAATAACAAAAAACATGGTCAAGCTGCATGTTTGTTCGTCGATCAAACCTGATAATGCCGATAATTAGGCAAGATTTTGTTGAAAAGGCATGGTCGCGTTCGGCTGACGCAGTGACTCTTGACCTAGAGGATTCTGTTCCTGATTCTAAGAAGGGCGAAGCTCGTGAGCTCATACAAAATTCGGTACGATTGGTGGCAAAGGGTGGAT
>JAKBSX010000081.1 GCA_021844725.1 Actinomycetes bacterium
CTCGAGGCCAATTGAGGAGCAAGGTGATGGAGACGAAATCCTTTGGAAATTCCGGTAATATTTCCACCCGAGCGATTGATCGATATGCTTATGCTCACGATGCTTCTCATTTTCTGCTGGTGCCTGAAGCTGTAGTAATTGCCAAGGATTCGAAAGATGTAGCCAGACTTCTTGCGGGATGTTCCGAAAGTGACATTCCAATCACCTTCAGATCCGGTGGTACCAGCCTAAGCGGCCAGGCAGTTAGCGATAGCGTTTTGGTGGACGTACGGCGCAACTTTCGCCAGATTGAAGTTTTAGACCTAGGTCGAAAAGTTCGGGTACAGCCGGGAGCAACACTAAGGCAGGTTAACCAGAAGCTAGCCAAGTACGGGCGAAAGCTTGGTCCTGACCCGGCTAGTGAGGTTGCCTGTACTATAGGTGGAGTCATTGCAAATAACTCAAGCGGCATGTCCTGCGGCACCACCACAAACACCTATAAAACGCTTCACTCAATGGTGGTTGTCCTACCTAATGGGTGGGTATTCGACACATCTGTGCCGGATTCAGATGCCTATATGCAGTATCACCAGCCTGACCTCTATAGAGGGCTACTCTCGCTTCGTGACCGGATTCGTAGTAACTCTTCTTCCATTAATATCGTGCGGAAGCAGTTTTCGATGAAGAACACCATGGGCTATGGACTTAACTCCTTTCTGGACTATGACAGCGCCACTGAAATACTGGCTCATCTTGTGATCGGAAGCGAAGGTACTCTGGGATTTGTAGCCGAAGCGGTGTTCAATACAGTTCCTTCATATAAATTTGCATCTACCGGGCTTTTTATTTTCAAAAACCTCTATGCCGCAAATGAGGCTCTCCCGGCTCTTGTCGAAACAGGAGCAGCTGCTATTGAACTGATGGATGCGGCCTCTCTTCGGGTGGGTAAAAATATCGGCAGTCCACCCAGGGAGATCAAAGATCTTGTCGTAGGGGACCAGGCAGCTCTTTTGATCGAATATCAGGGACCAACTGGAGAGGAACTCTCTGAGCTTTGCTCCCAAGCTCTTGATAGGTTCGAGCGACTGGGACTCACGCATCAAGGGTTTTTAACTACTGATCAAGAGCGTCGAGATGGTTTATGGCACCTTAGAAAAGGTCTGTATGCCACAGTAGCGCAAGCCCGGCCGTCTGGAACTACGGCACTACTTGAGGACGTGGCGGTTCCCGTTGAGTCACTCGCCCAGACATGTGTTGAGTTGAATGTACTGTTCAATAAGTACAGATATGAAAATAGCGTTATTTTTGGACATGCCAAGGATGGCAATATTCATTTTATGCTTACTGACAGTTTTGCTGATGCTGAGCCGCTGGAACGTTATGCTTTGTTCACTGAAGACATGGTGGATCTCATCCTCGGCCATAGCGGTTCGCTAAAAGCTGAACATGGTACTGGCAGGGTAATGGCACCTTATGTTCGTCGGCAATTTGGTGATGAGCTTTACTCAGTGATGGTGGAGATTAAGCATCTGCTGGATCCGGGCAACATCCTGAGTCCAGGGGTAATCATAAGTGATGATGCGAAGTCCCACTTGAGAAACATCAAGACCGCCCCAACTATTGAGCCCGAAGTTGACCGATGCGTAGAGTGTGGATATTGCGAGCCTGTATGTCCCAGCCGGGACCTTACCCTTACACCGCGTCAGCGTATTGTGGTGAGACGGGCGATTAGAACTGCCGAGTTGAATGGCGATCGCGGACTTGTCGGAGAATTGGAACGGGACTATACCTACAGCGCAGTTGAGACTTGCGCTGTCGATGGAATGTGCGAGACCTCATGTCCGGTTTCGATAAATACAGGTGACTTGATTAAAAGGCTTCGGGCAGACTCACACAAATCGTGGGAGATGCGCACCTGGACAACTCTAGCGAAAAATTGGGCTATTGCTACTCGGGTGGCCAGTTCCGCACTCAGTATTTCCTCCTCGGTACCTGCTGGCCCTTTACAAAGAGCAAATCAGTTTGGCAGGTCAATTATAGGTGAGGAGTCTCTCCCGCTTTGGTCGTCAGATCTCCCAAAAGGTGGGAAAAGTCGGAGGACAAAGACTAATCCCAAAGCCCCTCAGGCGGTATATATTCCGGCTTGTGTAAATTCCATGTTTGCTCCGGCACAATCGGGTACAGGAGTTCAATCCGCGCTAGAGAGTATTTGTGCTCGAGTTGGGATAGAACTGTTGGTACCAGCCAGTATTGATTCGCTTTGTTGTGGAACTCCATGGAACTCAAAGGGGCTGCCACCAGGTGGTCAAATAATTGGCAAAAAGTTGCTTTCAACATTGCGTGAAGCAACTAACAACGGACAACTTCCGGTGATTTGTGATGCCTCATCTTGCACCGAGGGAATTGTTAATTTACTTAGAAAAGAAGAAGATTCCAACCAAGCGGAGATCCGGGTTATAGACGCAGTTGAATTTGTTTCGAGCAATGTTTTGGATCGGCTTCCCAATCACAGGCGTCTGAGTTCCCTAACTCTTCATCCAACGTGTTCGTCGACCAGGTTAGGTATCAATTCCACTCTCTCTAAGATTGCGTCTCACGTGGCTGAGGTGGTACATATACCCGATGACTGGGGGTGCTGTGCCTTCGCCGGAGACCGTGGGATGTTGCACCCGGAGTTGACTGCTTCAGCGACTCAAGGCCAGGCTAGAGAAGTCATTGCATTCGATGACGTTGCTCACGCAAGTTGTAATCGCACCTGTGAGCTGGGTATGGCCAGAGCAATCGGGAGGCCTTATCGACATCTGCTTGAGTTGCTGGAGGAAGTGACGCGAGCCTAGTGCTTACTTGACTCGATGGGTAAATATGCTGAACCTTATTGATCAGCGTTTTCAGAATAAGTGGTTTTCTGACACTTTGGACAGACGCCCCAGTAAATGACCTCAGCTTCGTCCACAAGGTAGCCATGATTGTCAGATGGCGTCAAACAAGGTCGTTGACCAATTGCGCAGTCCACGTCCTGTGCCTCTCCGCAGGTTCGGCACACAATATGGTGGTGGTTATCCGAAACCCTGAGTTCGTACAGGGCTGCGCTTCCGGCTGGTTCAATTCTTCGAACCAGGTCTGCTTCTACGAAGGCGGCTAGCACATTGTATATCGTTTGAGGCGACACTGAACCCAGCTTTGCGTGTGCTTTACGGATGACCGTATCGGTGTCAGCGTGAGGATTTGTGTACAGGATTTCAAGAACGGCTAGGCGGGTGGCAGTTATTCTGAGCTCAGCTGAGCGTAATAGATTTACAAAATCCTGCTGCGATCGACTCATTTTCTCTGTCTCTTTCAGAAGTTAAACTAGAGTAGCTCCTTGATTAGAATTAATCCATCTAGTAGTATTTGAAAATCAGTAAATAAAGGGTTGAATGATCACCTTCGAGGTCGGGGCTCTTGGGATGGATTACTTATTAATTCCATGCAATATCTCGGTGTCTTTGGTAGCAGGCTGTCCTTAGATCCAGATCGGCAGGGGCACAATCGACTCTCATCATCACTCCGTAAGATCCAAGGAGGACCAAAGTGTCTGACATTGACGGAAGCAGCAAATGTCCTGTTGTACACACCGCTTTAGGCAGTAAGTCGAATCGAGACTGGTGGCCTTATCAGCTCAATATTAATATCCTGCATCAACACACACCGGTGTCTAATCCATACGGAAGGGACTTTGACTATAAGGAGCAGTTCAAGTCGCTGGATATAGAGGAGCTGAAGGCCGACTTAACTAATCTGATGACGGCGTCGCAGGCGTGGTGGCCAGCTGATTTTGGTCATTACGGACCACTGTTTATTCGTATGGCCTGGCACAGTGCCGGCACCTACCGGATCGAAGACGGCCGGGGTGGGGGTGGCACGGGCAATCAGAGATTCGCACCGATTAACAGCTGGCCCGACAATGCCAATCTGGACAAGGCCCGTAGGTTGCTATGGCCGATCAAGCAGAAGTACGGTCGCAAAATATCCTGGGCGGATCTGATAATTTTCGCCGGAAACGTGGCGCTCGAATCGATGGGTTTCAAGACATTCGGCTTTGGATTTGGCCGGACAGATATATGGGAGCCTGAGGAGGATGCCAACTGGGGTCCGGAAGACACCTGGCTCGGTGATCAGCGTTACAGCGGAGATCGGGAACTAGCCAAACCTTTTGGGGCAGTGCAAATGGGTCTAATTTATGTCAATCCCGAAGGTCCTAATGGCAATCCGGATCCGCTTGCTGCGGCTAAAGATATTCGTGAGACATTTGCCCGTATGGCTATGAATGACGAGGAGACTGTTGCGCTAATTGCTGGTGGACATACGTTCGGAAAATTCCATGGGGCGGTTGACCCGGATAATTATGTTGGGCCGGAGCCCGAAGGAGCACCACTCGAACAACAGGGACTCGGGTGGCATAATACCTATGGCACTGGCAGCGGAAATGATACATACACCAGCGGTCTCGAAGGTATTTGGACCACCAACCCAATTCAATGGGACAATGGTTTCTTTAACAATCTCTTTAGCTACGATTGGGAACTAACAACTAGTCCGGCCGGCGCCAAGCAGTGGACTCCAAAGGACTCTGCCGCCCAGGGGATCGTTCCTGATGCTCATGATCCGACAAAGCGCCACGCACCCACTATGTTGACCACCGATATCGCCCTCAAGGAAGATCCTATATACGGGCCTATCTCCCGGCGTTTCTATGAGAAGCCGGACGAATTTGCCAAGGCGTTTGCAAGGGCATGGTATAAACTTATTCACAGGGACATGGGGCCGATCTCTCGGTACCTCGGACCGCTTGTTCCGTCTGAACCACAGCTGTGGCAGGATCCAGTTCCTCCTGTTGATCACGAACTAGTAACAGAGCAAGAGATAGAGGTTCTAAAGGAAAAGATTCTCGGATCGGGATTAACGGTTTCCGAGCTGGTTTCTACCGCATGGGCATCAGCGTCTACTTTTAGGGGGACTGACATGCGGGGAGGGGCAAATGGTGCGCGGATTCGTCTCCTTCCTCAGAAGAACTGGGAAGCCAATAGTCCGGCAACTTTAGCAAGGGTCCTACAAAAATTAGAAGAGATACAAAAAGGGTTCAACGATTCACAAGCTGGGGGCAAAAAGATATCGCTTGCTGACCTGATTGTCCTAGGGGGATGCGCTGCGATTGAAAAGGCAGCGTCGGATGCGGGCTATCCGGTAAAGGTTCCCTT
Source organism: Actinomycetes bacterium (assembly GCA_021844725.1). The sequence continues at coordinate 5,217 of JAKBSX010000081.1, forward strand.
TAGCCCGGGCCGCACCGACGCTTCCCAGGAGCAAACTGATGTTGATTCTTTTGCAGTGCTGGAACCCACTCACGATGGATTTCGAAACTATCTTCGCTCAGGTGAGAAGCTGCTCCCAGAGCACCTTTTGGTAGACCGCGCATTCATGCTGACCTTGACAGCCCCGGAAATGACAGTCCTGATCGGTGGCCTGCGCTCCCTGAACGCTAATTACAGCCAGTCTCAGCGTGGCGTGTTTACCAGGCGTCCGGGAGTTTTGACTAATGATTTCTTTGTGAATCTGCTGGATATGGATACGCAATGGAAACCGTCAGCCTCATTGGAAAATATTTATGAAGGTTTTGACCGTCAATCTGGCGAGCTTAAATGGACGGGCAGTGCCGTAGATTTAGTCTTTGGTTCGAATTCTCAGCTTCGTGCTGTAGCTGAGGTTTATGCCTGTGATGACTCTAAGGAGAAATTTGTAAGTGACTTTGTCCGTGCGTGGGACAAAGTCATGAACCTGGATCGATTTGATCTACGCTGACGGAGATTACCGTTCCTTGAGCCATCAGGTGACCTAAGGAACGGTAACATTGCTCATTGACCAGCCTTTTCAGTTCGTCCGGCTAACTGTATGCTTTCAGTAGAACCAAATTGGTGATTTTACTTTGCGCGCTGAAAATCGTGTTGGCTAACTATTTCCGTCTGCAGCTTTGCGTTGGATGCCAACCAACTTTAGATTTCTAAATTATGCGTCCGTGATGGTACTGGGGATCTATTTTTAGGTTTTCCCATAGGCCGCTCATTTCGCTAGCCATTCGGGAGAGTTCCTCAAGGTGCAACACGGACAGTTGCTCAAGGGCGTCTTCGCCTGCTCGAGTTAGACGGACTCTCGAAACTCTTCGGTCGTTTGGATCGTCGTGCCTTTCGACTAAGCCCGCCTCGACAGCTCTCTGAACAAGCCCGCCGACACTGTGATGCTGGGAAACCAGATAGTCGGCCAGTTCACCAATGGTGGGGCCGGACTTTTCTGGATGCCCTCGAATTGCCAATAGTAATTGATGCTGGGCTGGAGTTATTCCTAGTTGCTCTGCCCTCTGTTCGCTCCAACGCAAAAATTTGCGTAGACCGGTACGAAAGGCCAGAAGCTTGGCGTAGTCTTCGTCACTGATATTATGTCGTAACATGATATAATCGTACCACGATGAAACATTCCAATTCGTTATCTGCCAGGTTTAGGGCCGCCAAATCTCTCAACCGAGAAAATTATCAGGCCAAGTTAGGTGATTTTACTACTTCTGTCGAGGTATGGAAAGTAACAGCATTAGCCGTTATAGTTGGCTTGCTTGCTGCAGTGGTTGCATTGGTCCTTCTGGATCTAATAGGTCTTTTTACCCATCTTGCCTATTACGGTGATTTCGGGGTTAGCCTTGTTCAGCCAACTCTCCGCCACTTCGGGGTATTCACAGTGCTGATACCCATAACCGGCGGTTTAATTGTTGGAGCAATGGCTTATTGGGGATCTGAACGAATTCGTGGTCATGGCATACCCGAAGCTATGGAGACAATACTGATCAACGGGAGCAAGATAGAACCGAGGCTTACTGTACTGAAGCCTCTTTCCAGCGCGATCAGCATTGGCTCCGGAGGCCCTTTTGGCGCTGAAGGTCCGATCATCGTAACCGGTGGGGCGGTTGGATCCGTGCTGGCACAGTTTATGAGGTTCTCTGCAATTGAGCGAAGGACGCTTTTGGTTGCTGGAGCTTGTGCTGGCATGGCAGCTGTGTTCGGGACGCCTGTCGGTGCTGTTTTATTTGGAGTAGAGCTTCTGGTATTTGAGTGGAAGCCCCGATCTATAGCACCGATAGCGGTTGCAGTGGTGGCAGCTTCGTTACTGCGGAATGTGTTTGCGGCTCATGGACTCATGTTGCCGGCGCCGTTATTTCCTGTTCCCACGCACGGTAATTTTTCCACTCTTTCGGTAGTCGCCGCAATGCCGGTTGGGCTTGCATGTGCCGGCCTCTCGTGGATCATCACTCAAGCCGTGTATAAGTGCGAGGACACTTTCAAGAAGTTACCAATCCACTGGGCGTGGTGGCCAGCCATCGGAGGGGTTGTAGTCGGTCTGGGTGGATTGGTCGATCCGAGAGCGCTGGGAGTTGGATATGTGAGTATCGGTAATGAGCTTGATGGGAGGATTGCACTTGGTGGCTTGTTGCTGCTTTTGGTCGTCAAACTGGTTATCTGGGCTATCTCACTTGGCTCGGGTACCAGCGGAGGGGTGCTGGCGCCGGTCCTGATCATGGGTGGGGCGTTAGGCGGGATAATGGCACCAATACTTCCTGGGGGCAGTGAAGCAACCTGGGCGCTTCTGGGACTTGCGGCTACTCTTGCTGGTGTTACCAGATCTCCGTTCACCTCAGTGATATTTGCCTTTGAGCTCACGCGGGACAGTGGATCGCTGCTCCCTCTTTTATTAGCGTGTGGTATTTCATACCTTGTCAGTACTTTGATTTTGAATAGATCGGTTTTGACCGAAAAGATCGCTAGGCGGGGTTTTCATGTCTCTTGTGAGTATGCAGTAGAGCCTTTGGAAAGTCTGCTGGTCAAAGAAGTGATGCACACTGAAATTATTACCTTCGGACCGAATCAGCCTATAGCGCATGCTACCGGGACTTTGATGGATTCGGTTGAGGCAAGACGGCAACGGATCTATCCTGTCGTTGATGATCAGGGTGTATTGCATGGAGTAATTCCACGGTCGGCCATTTTTGCGAGTCTTGGCAGCGAGGGTGGGACGGAATCGGTCAGCAGTCTTATGGTTCCTTCCCCGGTTGTTTCGTACGTCGGGGAAACTTTGAGAAGTGCTGCAGATCGGATGGCTGAATTTGAAGTAGGGGCTGTTCCGGTTGTCCAAAGCCTTAGCGGTAAAGATGTACTACGGGGAGTTATTACAGAGTTTGACATTTTACGCTCGCGTCAGAGGCAACTGATAGAAGAACGCAAGCGGGAAGTTATTCTAGGGCGGTATGCAAATCGTTACCAACAGTGAGTATTATCCGCTTTGGGTGAAATTAGATTAGGGAATATACAAAAATAAGGCTTAATCTTGTTTGTGCCAGCTTGAGTCTAAAAATCATTTTGTATAATTTGACTGGATCTAAATGGTTCTTGGCGGGGTCATTTGAGTTTAATTATGCCTATTAGCGCGTCTTTAATTTTAAAGTTAATCCTTGGTCTTTGCGTTTTGGGGAGTCCCTGCCTAGCGTCAAATTGTGATATCGACTGAGTTTGATTTTTCAAGGTACTTTTCAAGGTCATTTTGTTGTTTCTGTGAGGTATGGGCATGGGGGA
>JAKBSX010000082.1 GCA_021844725.1 Actinomycetes bacterium
TAGCTGACTTTAAAAACTCATTTCCTTGGGTGGGTGTGAGGGGTGTTTGTATCGAATCATCGGTTCAATTCCTCAAGGAGTGCATGAAAGAATGAGTGAAAAGAAAACAAAGGAAAGTGGGTCTGAGGTTTCAGTACTTGATGCTGAAGCTTTCAGTAAGAAGTTTCCTACGTCCAAAGGAAATAGACGTGGAATATCATAACGAATCCAGCTAGCGATCGACACAGTTGGAAAAATGATAGAGGAAAAGGATAGTGGTTACGTCCTAGTTGGCGGTGATCCGTTCTTTGGTAGCGGTGTCGCAGCCGCGATAAAGAAACGGTATCCAAAGGTGGAGAATATCACCCTTCATTGGTTCGATACACAAAAGCCAGGCGTAAAGGATGAGATTGAGAAATACACGAAAGAGAAAAGTCGATTCCTGGTTCAAATTGAAATCGTTTAATCTGAAATCCCTTAGACTATCAGTTCTAAACTTATATGAGTATGGACCGGGCGGGACCCATTGAATTATTTCAGCGAATACCTATTACCACGAGTATTATGACACTTTCATGCGGCTAATGCTCTAATTCCCCTGAAAGATATCTCAGTGTATTGAATCTTCACTGCAAGCTTCTAAATTGTTGCATATTTGGGACAGGATCTAGTTGTTACACTCCAAGTGATTACGGATTGCAATACTCGTTAGAAGATGGCACCTGCAATTAAGTAGATAGGATTAATTATTATGAATGTGACATATAATTTCGGATTGGGCTGGCATAGGTCCACGAGATATGCTGAGCCATATTTTGTGTCTGTTATGGATAATAAAATTGCAACAGTAATTCTTAAGTTGGCAGGTCGTCTTATACGCTGTTGACGTTCATGATAATTAAGCACGTTTCAATTAGAAATTTTCGATGTCTGAAGTCCATTGACACGCCGGTAGATGGCCTTACCATTCTGCTTGGTCCTAACGGTGCAGGAAAGTCATCGTTGCTCAATGCCTTGGAACTGTTTTTCAATCCAGGATCGAAGTATGATGAGGATGATTTCTATAACAACAATACTAGCAATCCGATTGAAATAACGCTCACATTCTCAGGATTGAACGCAGGAGCCCTCTCGACTTTTGCTCATTATATTAGTGAGGGGGAACTCACAGTAACCAAGGAGTTGAGGTGGCCAATAGATAGGAGTAGTCAGAAGTACTTTGGCAAAAGACTCCGGAACCAGGATTTCATTGCAGTGAGGGATGCCGAACACGCGGACGAAGTCAGGAAGAGTTACTCAACCCTTAGGGAATCTTATCCCGAGCTTCCTGAGGTGAGAGTCAAACAGCAAATATTAGATGCCCTTGACGTCTGGGAACAGTCCAACCCTGATAAGTGTCAGCATGTAAGAGACAGTTTACGGTTCTTTGGTTATGGGGAAGTCGGAGAAGGGCGCATTGAGAAGTATGTCAAATTTCTGCCCATACCAGCGATACGAGAACCTTCTCATGATGCGACGGAGTCCAAAGGCTCCGTTCTAAGTGAATTAATCAACTTGGCAATACGAAAATTATTGTCGAATAAGCCAGACATCAAGGAACTCGATGTAAATACAATGAGCCGCTACAAGGAGTTTCTGGAACGAGACGAGTTGAAGACACTTGAAAGTGGCATATCTGATGCACTTTCGATGTTTGCACCTGGGGTAAGGGTAAAGATCAGATGGATGACAAGTGAGATAGACATTTTGTCTGCAATCAAGGCAAATGCGTTTCTTATTGAAGATGGGCATGAATCACCCGTCGCGTTGTCAGGTCATGGTTCTCAAAGGGCATTTGTCATGGCACTGCTTCAGCAATTGGCTGTTCGCCCAACAATAGAAAGTGAAGTTACTGAAGGGATTAATCAATCTGAACTCACTTTGATTCTAGCCATTGAAGAACCCGAAATGTTCCAACACCCAAGCAGACAGCGGCATCTGCTAAATGTGCTCAGTCAACTTGCCTTGAATGGCCCAGGAGTTGGGATCGTTTCCAATATGCAGGTTATTTTCACAACCCATTCTCCTCTCCTTATTCACATTGACAAGTTTGATTCTGCCAGGCGATTGTACAAGAAATCTATGAATGCGAGTGACCCAAAACAAGCTATTGTGGCATGGGCATCACTGAGCGGTATAGCCAGACTTCTTGAAGCAGCCGATAACCTCCCTGCCAACACTTATTCGGAGCAGAGCTTGAGGCCTAGGCTTCAGTCTATAATGACACCTTGGATGAATGAAGGCTTCTTTGCAGAAACCGTAGTTCTTGTAGAGGGGGAGGAAGATAGAGCGACAGTTATAGCCTACGCGAGATTCCTAGAATGTGATTTCGATTCTATTGATGTGGCCGTGATTCCATGTGGTGGAAAAGCAAACATCGACAGGCCTTTCGCAATTTTTAACAGTCTGTCTATACCAACCTACGTCGTTTGGGACAACGATAGATCGTCTAACGGTCAACAAAAAGAGGCGAATCATAGGCTACTCAGGTTGCTTGGCCAGCCAATAGTCGATTACCCAGCTCTCATTAACAGCAAATTTGCTGTCTTTGACGGAAATCTCACCATCATGTTACGGAATGAGATAGGAGGACAATTGTACGATACCTTGTTGACGAAATATAGAGAGGTGTATGGCATAAGCAGAGACGATCAGGCGAAGAAGAACCCGATCGTGATACGCAATATCATAGAGGAAGCAAGTGCTTTAGGTTTTGCCAGTCATAATTTCAAATCATTAATTGATTATATACTTAGCATGAGACATGGCGCATAGTCAATCCGCCATATTTGCTCTATTTTTGAGCACCTGTGCTATACCTGTCCCTGCGTTTATACCGATTTAGCCATTGTTACACGAACCATCACAATAGCATAATCTCAGTCATTTCGATCTCGCGCCTTTCCAAGTACGTAAGCGGCTACTAGTATGCTGATAAGAAAGAATCCCAAATATCCAAAAGCAGATGAAAGGATTCCATATTGAAAGGCAAGGATCATTAGCACCACCCCAACAACCAGCGCGGCCACTTCGAAACTGTTTGTCGATAAATCTACCATGTGACTCAACCTTAGTACAAGTGACCAAAGAGAGTGGGATATACTTCAAATTTGCCAATGGGAATCCAAAGGCATACTAAGAGCCATCTCAAGTGAAAGTTTACCTGCCCCGATACTGGGATCGGTACAGCGGCTAAGCCGGGGATCGGGCTTTCGTGCACTCGGCAGCAAAGATAGGTAAACTTTCAGGTGGTAAACCGCTTAGTATGTAGGGGGTTAGAGCAGAGGAAACGAAAGGGAACACGCTGTTCCTCTTCTCTGCTCTACCTACGGCTACAACACTTCTTAATAGATCGATGCTAATTCTTACTGGGGGCTATTCCGTGGCAACCGAGGACATTTACAGGGATGCTACACGTCGAATTCTATTCGATATTGAAAAGAATAATGCAATGGCTTACAGCAAATTGCTTGGCGACAGTGAGTTACTAAGGCATCTCACAAACGTTGAGAATGTTAGTGTCTTGATATACCGCCTTCTTGCCCAGGGATTTATCCAGATGAAACCGGAAATCGATTCAGAGGGGGATGAGAATTTCCTGGTGAGTCTTACAAGTTTTGGAAAGGCATTCATGGATTCCTTGCCTCCTAAGGAGAAATAGGCGATGAACTCATGGGATAAGTTAGTGATTTCATCGAACAATCAGCAGTACAAGGTTGGCCTCTCTGGAAACAGGAATTATGCCATAACAAGAACTAGACATGATCCTTTGCTAAGTTCGTTCAATTCAAGTGACTCGCTATCTTCAAGATTTGTGAAGCTTATAGCAGATAATGACATTCTTCGCTCTCTTTTCTTCTTGGATAGTAATAAGTCATTTCAGATTGATGATAACATGCCAATTTCTGAGACAATTCCATTTGTTTTGAATCCAGATTGCCACCTCTTCAGTACCCTTGAAACAACTCATGCTGAAAAAGTTGCTAAGGTGAACGAAGCGAACAAAACTCTGCAACAACTTATGGAAGACGACCAAAGTGCATCAATCTACGAGTTTATGTCGCTGATATTCTCAGATCCAAGGGTGCGAAGTGCGATCAAAACCAGAAGAGAGCCAGCCAAAATAAGTGAAGCTATAAAAAAAGTTGCTAAAAGCAGGAGTTCTGAAGTAAGAGACAATTTCAAGGGCGCTTATGAAGCAATTTCAACCTTCGCTCGTCAGAGGCATAAGTATTCGTCGATTCAGAATGCCCTCGGCCTGAAAGACGCCGCATGCTCTAACGGGCGTCTCATTCAAGCGAGTATGAATGGCTCCATCAATAGATCTCTGCTGTGTAATGAACTATCCATACTGGCGAGTTCTCAGACGTTAGCGTTGGGATCTACCTCGTTTTGCCTCAGCTGTTTTTTTGAGCATGATAAGGACAGCTTCATGTCTATACGAACGAATTCGGGTAGGATAGAATTTGATGAGCGTTGCCCAAACTGTCACGGGGAGGGAATGATACATACTATAATTAATCAGTACCCAAGAGGACTACATCAATCAGTACTTCCAGAGTCCACATGGCTGCAGGAAATCATAATCGGATGCGCGCTTTCTAGCTTGGATTGGGTTGATCGAGTCTACGTACACAAGAAACTGCATCCTTACAGCAATGGTTCTACAGGTCATGGACTTGAAACAGATGTTATACTCGTGACTTCGGACCAAAGAATGTTCCTTGTTGAGGTGACGACTCAAAAAGATACTGGCAATGTGACCAGAGAATTCTATTCCAAAACTAGTAAACTCGAAAAAGCCGGGATAGATTATGATGCGTTTGTTTACGTCACAGCTTGTCCTGACTTTCAGCGGCCCTCCAAGGTTGGCAGCAATTGCATCATGTATGGAGCCAGACACATTTCGCAGATTCGTGATGAGTTGTCAATTCTTAACAAAAAATAGCTGAGAGGAATTGTTTCGCACCCTTAACTCTTTGGACCACCTGTGCTTATCCGGTAGGCAGGAAGAGAGAATGGAAAGGAAGAACAAAGGGAATCAGAAGGATGCGTCCGGAGGGGAAACGGTGAAGACAAGGAGAAGGTGGAAAGCAGAGGAGAAGCTGGCAATACTGAAGGAAGTGAAGGAAGGCAATTCACTCGCTGAGATATCCAGGAAGTATTCCATCGACCCCTCCATGCTGACGAGATGGAGAGAGTCATACGAAACATTCGGTCTCGAGGGTCTCAAGTCCCATTCGACAGCAATAGAACCGGGCCTCAGGAAGCTGAAGAAGGAGAATGAGCGGTTGAAGAAACTCCTCGCCGAGAAGGAGCTCGAGGTGCAGATGTTGAGCGAGGCATATAAAAAAAAGATCGGGAGGCTTCGATGAATCTGGTCAGTGATTATGCAGCTGAAGGCATCAGTTTCAGAAGATCTGTGCGCCTCCTGGGCATTCCCAGGAGTTCGTTCTACAGCCGGCCAGTCGTCTCGCCGAAATCAGGAGGGCGCAAGCCCTCCTCATTCACCGCCAGGATTAACTCGTCAACGGTTAGACATTGTTCCAAACACGGAGCTTGTCCTGGAAATACAGAAGACGCTGTCTATGGAGTTCGTGTGCTATGGATACAGGAAAATGACGTTCCACCTTCACCGGCTCGGGTACATGGTGAACGCGAAGAAGGTGAGGAGGCTGATGTCTGAAGCTCACCTCCTCAACCATAAATATACCGAGCACAGGCCAGTGAAGCGTGTCGTAGTTTCTAGGGTCATTGTGGCGGCTCCGAACATGGTGTGGGAATTCGATATCAAGTACATCTGGATACAGGGAGAGGGCAGGAATGTCTTTCTTCTCTGTTTCGAGGACTGTTTCAGCAGGAAGATAGTGTGATACTTCATCGGACATCACTGCACCGGCAGTGATGTCAATGGCGCAATTGCAGAGGCATTCCACACACGCGGCATCACCGAGATATCGGCGGTCCGCCTCAGGAGCGACAACGGGACACAGTTTGTCTGCTCCAAGGTTGAACGCCTGCTTGACATGATGCGCATATCGAGTCAGTCAACTCCATACTCGAGAGGGAATTGATCAGACGATTCGAGTTCAGCAGCTTCGAGGACGCAACGGCGACGGTGGGAAGGTTCATAGAATTCTATAACAGGGACCGATTGCACTCAGCAATCGGCTATCAAACTCCAAGAGAGGTGTATCTTAAATGGAAGGGAGAGAATACAGTAAGACATGTTCCTGCCATAAGCACATCTGGTCCATAGATAAGGGTCCTAACCAATACCATCGGTCTCCTGGAGGTTTGAGTTCAATCAATTTTATCCTTTGCCTCAGATGATCGTGCGCTTGTTTGCATTTGTGGGCTCGACTGGACTCATGAGGCCAACCTCAGCCTCCTAATGTCATATATGGAATAGCCAAACATCCCGAGATACAAGGGCGTTTCAAACGCCATAAAGAAATCAGTTAGAATCATGGAGTTAGTTGCGAGCTTAATGAACAACAACACTAAGAGAATGATTCCGCCTGCAAGCTGTGCACTACTCCTAGTGTTCAGTAAAGTGACATCTCCTGCTACCCTATTTGAAAAGGGAAGCATGATGAAATACACAACTGCAAATATGTAACCCAATGAGTCGAACCAAGAGGATAGATACTCTATCCATCGATACTTCAATGTAATGCCGGCTGCAAAAACAATTAAGAGGAGGAAAGAAGTGGGAATCAGGAAGGTTCTATCCCCTCTAATGTTCTTGATTATTTGTTGACGGTTCAGAAAATACTGTCCATTCTTTATCGAGGGCTTTGCATAATTGATGAAAAAGAGAACATCTGGCAATGACAAATTCACTATTGATTGAACAAGTGCTGCCGCGAAAAAACCTATGGAAACCGACACGCTGACTATGCCCAAGATCGCATAATGACTCGTTAGGAAGTGTTCTAGAATTAGAACCAGAATGAACACAACAAATAGATTAACCAACGCCGTCCCAGCATAGGCCATCTTATAAGGGTTCAATTTCATGAAGACTTGACTAACCTTTGGTCTGTTACCAACTATTCTCTGCGTAACCGAATTCATTTTGTTTCTAAGTGCTTCAGCGTCTATATTGAACTCCTCTAACTGCATATCACCGTTGTAGCCTATTTTTCGGAGATAGTTCTCTATCAGTTTGTCGGTTTTTGCCTTGCTCGACGGCTGGCGGGGAATGATGTTGCTAGATTCGACACAGTTCATTCGGCTTTTACTTCCCATCCTATCACAATTTTCCTCTTACAACTGAATCTGTAAGAGACAACAATATAGGGACGTGTGCGCATTCACCCGGTAAAGTCTTCCACAGCTCTTCTATCCTCACCGTGCACACCATATAGATCAAAAACAAGATCGTCAATCTCTTTTTCTAACTCTGAAGTGTCAGCAGTTCCGTCTTTCCCTTTTAGCTTTAATATCTCTTTTACATTCGCCACAATTTTTGCTGCAATAATTCTTTCTTCTTCACTAGTTGGAATCTTAATGGGCAATGGCTCTAGGAAGTCCGTTGTGAAACGATAATACCCGCCAGAAAATAATGGGCTTCGATCCTTAATAACGGCAAATAGAAGCTTAGAATTCAATATACCGACAATCAGTTCATTGAGTTTCTTATCTTTGAGTAACAGGCCATAGCAGCTTCCTTTGGAAAAGTAAACGCCCCCATCCATAATGGTGAAGTTTGGTCTATCTGACACGTCTGGAGTTATAATTTTCCTTTCTTCGAACCACTCAATAGTTCTTGCAGTAGGCAAATCATAGTAGCTTTTTGCCCCCCATCTCTTGCTCAGTTCATTCTTATGGGGCATCAGATAATTGTACAACTTAGGATTGAGTCTTAGTTCTGACTCACTGATGAGTCTTTGTTTTCCGCCATCCAGTACATATGGGTATAATACCAACAGCTTTGGCTCAGGCTGTTGATACCTTCTCACATCTCTACCTTTTACATAAGGTTTAAGGTACTTAGAATCAAGTTCTCGTTGCACGAAATCCTGAGGGAACAGAAGAAGGTCGTCGTTGCCTGTTTGAATGCCGACCTGAATAGAGTCGCACAAATCTCCTAGAGTTTTAGTTCCAACAAAATTCGCAAACAATTTCATCATCCTTTCTCCAGAAAAGGACCAGTCTTTTACGAACTCAGAGTGCGACACAAATTTTGTAGTCATCAGAGAATTATCTGTATCTCTCTTGGTTGCTAAAATGGTTTCTAGCAATGAAGGGCTTCCATTTTTTATTTTCACGATCTTTGAGATCGCGGTCGGGTCATGAGGTTTGTGAACAGACAGTATCAGTGGGTAGTTGGTGACACCTTCAAACACCGACGAGTCCCCGAAATCGATGATCTCCCCAATTGTAGTTTCGTTCGCAATGATTTCCCTGAGGGGTGCTCCATAACCTCTCTGAATAAACTTGTCTGAAATAATGAATCCCAGTTTGCCAGTGTTGTTCAACTCCCCTATCCC
>JAKBSX010000083.1 GCA_021844725.1 Actinomycetes bacterium
CCTTGGCCTAGTATGACTTGAGTTTTATCGTAATGGAGGAGGAATTGACGCTGAGACAATTCCTGGAACGCATATTCCGGTCAGAAATCGGAATAACGAATATCTTGTCGACCGAGCCCTTCAAAAGGCCGGTGTTTCTTTGAGTGGCATTGCGGGCATAGCAATGCAGGATGCAGTAATGCAGGAGAGCATGGGTCCAATAGTGGATAGTCGTGAAGAGCACGTGGGAAGCACCGATATTGGAGTTGTCACGGCAAGAAGAAGATTAATTGCAGAAGCAAAGTCATATGCTGCCGGAAATGAAATGGTTTCAGGACGGGATCCGGATACGCACAGAGTTCGTTCTGCTGGCGCGGTTCTGAAACCAGACGCCTCATGGGTGGAAGCTACTTCGCAGGCAAAGGCTGCCCTGGATTGACTATATTGAATAATTATGATCATCGGGCGTTTGTGAGCAGTATTAGCTGTGCTGGTTATGGATTGACGACGGTCAAGAAGGGTCTGGGATAGATAGTTGAGGGTAAATTCTATAAACGCTGCGGTTACTTATGCCCCGCTAAAAAGCGAAGTTAGAAGGTTTGAGAGGCCAGAGATCCAAGCTGATTCAGGAATACTTCGCATTGAGGCAGCTGGCGTTTGTGGCAGTGATATTGGAGCTCACCAACAAAAGACGGTTTCCCGGATTTTAGGGCATGAGAACGTTGGAATTATCGATGAGATCGGCGAGGTCGCTTCTCAAAAATGGGGGATATCGGAAGGTGACCGCGTAGTTGTCGAAGAGTATCTTCCGTGTGGTTTCTGTGATATCTGTCGTACCACTCAGTTCCGTTTTTGCAAGCAAACTGATTCAAGGGGCGGGGGAGTCAGGTATGGATCGACTGGAATAGATCTGGTGCCAAGTCTTTGGGGTGGTTACGCACAATACATGTATCTGCATCCACGTTCGATATTGCACAAGGTATCATCTGGGGTCTCACCGGAGTTATTGACACTTTCCTTACCGATCGGCAATGGATACGAGTGGGCGTACCTGGAAGGTGGAGCCGGACCAGGACAGGTAGTGATTATATTTGGTCCCGGTCAGCAAGGTCTAGCCTCTGTATACGCAGCAAAGGCTGCAGGTGCTGACCTGGTCATTCTTTTTGGTCTCAGTAGTGATGACCATCGGCTTGAAGTTGCACGATTTTTAGGTGCTGACTACACCGCTGATTCATCCAAAGTTGATCCAGTCCAATTTGTTCGAGATATCACAGGGGGAAGAGCTGCCGATCTAGTAATAGATACAGCTGTTGGAAACACGGCCACGATATCTGCCAGTGTGGAGATGTTGAAACAGTGCGGGCAACTTCTGCTTAGTACTGCACCTGACGCTGTGAATGGTATTCCGATGCGGGCTGCTCAATGGAAGTGCATTTCAATTCGTGGGGTTCGGGGTCATAGCTATGCCGCAGTGGAGTGGGCTATGACGCGTATTGATTCTGACCGGGAGAGACTGTCAAAGATGTGTACACATTCTTTTGGCCTCGAGCAGGTGGATACTGCGATACTCGCCACTGCAGGCAGAACTGACCATAAAGCAATCCACGTCTCTGTGTTGCCGGAATAATCCTGGTAATTATTGGCATTGGTCTGAAGGGAGGAAACAGAAAATGTCACCAGATGTCGACAGTCTCAAACATTTCCTAGCGGTCCCTTATGTAGCAGAATTCGAGGTTGTTGAGTATGGATCTGGTGAGTGGTGGTGCCAGGCGGAATATCCGGAATTGAGCGGAACCGAAGTACGCGCGAAAACGGTTTTGGAAGCTGTTGATTTGTTAGAGCGCATCAAGCGGGAAGTTGTGACCGCGATATTGATTGATGGTAAGCTGCCCACAAAACCAAGGCCGCCACTCAGAAGCGGCGTTTGCGGATTGAGTTCAGATCCAGTTACTTGATAACCATGACATCGAGAGAATCAACGACTTTTATTTAGCGCTGAATAAGTTGGCAAGAGGTACGTGATTCCCGGAAATAACGAAGATCAGCTCGTTTTTTGTGGTTTGAATACTTTGGTAATTCAGTCCTTTTGGAAGAGTTGGAATTGTGACCGGAACCGGTGAGACGTTGCTAAATACCGAGGATGCCGGGGCTGTATTGCCAAGAGCGCTCACCGTCAGCGGAGTCAGGTATAGCTGGTTGTTCTTAAGATCAATTTTGGAGATCACTTTTAGAGGAATAATTTTACCCTGATAGGAGATATTGTTACTGGTCGCAATCTCTCCACTCTTCCCAGCGTAAAAGATCGAAGCACCGTTTGAGGATCCGCTCTGGAGGGTCTTGGTGAGTTGGGTATATTGCATCGCCAGTGTGGCTGTTACCCTTTGACTGGTGGAGGAGAGAATTGTAGAGGCACTTGATCCCTTGAGGCCAGTTAATTTGAGGGTGACGTGAGAATTTCCGAACAATCCGATCCGACTCTGAGTTGCATCGATAGTTACAGTTCCGGGCTCAGCAAGAAGTTGGTTGAGTGGGTTGCTTGGATTATAACTGACAGCAACTGGCGAATTAAAGCAAAAACCGGATGGCGAGGTTGTGTTAGGTCCGCAGTGGTCCTTTGCAATCAACTTACTTGCCAGTGACATTTGACTGGACTGAGTACGGACTACGGCTACCCCTGAAATTAGCGCTCCAATGACTAATCCAATAACCAGTGACACAAGGGATGAAATTAGCCATTGCTTTGACTTTGAACCGGAATCAAGCTCTTCCGGTTGATCTTGTATAGTTTCAGAGGATTGGCCATCGAAATCTGAATCATTTTCAGCTTCTGCCTCTTCAGATGAAGGGGAGGATTCGTGGACTTCGGTGCTGCTTGGAACCTCACCCCGATGATGCTCTAAATTATCAGCCGACTCGAATTCGCTATTTGATGTTTCTTCAATATCCAATGTTAATGCCTTCGGAGATAGGTGATCTGTTCAAAGTAGTTGATTAAATGCCATACTGGCGCCTGAAAGTTAATTCTATGTCTGATCAGACTTGATTTGTACACGGCTTATTATATGTAATATAGCCTGCTGAGGATAGATGAGATGTAGGAAACTTTAGTGGTGAGAGGTATGAAGAAGTCTAATCACGAGAGGGATTTTAAAAACGCGACGGTACTGAAACTGTTCGAAGCCGGTCGTTATCCATACGATATCCAAAATGGAAACAGCAAAAATAAACTTCACGCCATGCAGGCGGTGTATTTGAATGCACTTCGGCTATTTGACATTCAGGGATTTGACGATACCACTATTGAAGAGATTGCTACTAAATCAGGGGTCGTTGAAGAAGTGATCGATTCATATTTCCCTTCTAAAGAGTCTATTGTTGCTGTGCCGCTTGGGTATCTGGGTCGCTCGTTGAGTTCATATGTTCGAACTGCTGATGCCTCTTTAACTCCATTAGAGGCGCTGGGGGAGGGGATTATCAGGCTCTTCGAAGAACTGTCAAGGTCTTCTAATCTGTACGAAGCGTTAAATTTAGGATACCGGGTTGTCAACAGGACGCCGAGTCTTCGAGAACTAAATCTGGCCCGTCGTTCCCAGCTATATATAGTGGCTTGGAAAGCACTGTTGCAAAGGGGAGTCGATCCTGACGATCAGGTTTTGCGGGCTGCAGCTTCCGGTATCGTAGCGTGCTCTTTGGCCACCATGTTCTCATGGTTGGAGGCAAATATGTCGTTCAATCTGGTAGACCTGACAAAATCAGCTATTTCGATTTTGACAGAGGAATTCCGTTAATTATGTTGTTTTGGCTCGGCCACTATAGATTTTACAGCACAGCGGCAATTCGTTTTAGGATATCATCGAGTATTTCAGGGTGGGTGGCAAAGTTCAGACGTGCCCAGCCGATACCTGGTGTACCAAAGTCTGACCCAGGACTCAATGCAACCTTTGCTTTTTCCAGCAAATATTGATACGGGTCGCTGGAAGCTATTGAATTTCGAAAATCAATCCACGCCAAGTAGGTCCCTTGGGGAGGAAATAGAGACACATCTAAACCAGATTGGTCTAGAAACTGATAGGTCTTATCGCGATTTGTTTCCAGGGTAGCCAGGGTTGATTCAAGCCATTTGGCAGCGTTTTGCCATGCTGCGGTGGCAGCAATCATTGCAAGATTGGAGACAGATCCGCGGATTCTCGGATGGGATTGGTTATAAAGTGACATCAGTTCTTCCGATCCGAAATGGGTTATCGAGCACTTGAGTCCAGCAATGTTGAACGATTTTGTGGCTGAATTCATAGTTATTACCCGTGATGCGAATTCTGGTGAAATTGATGCAAATGGGATATGGTAGTTGGGCGAATAGACTATGTCGCAATGGATTTCGTCTGACACCACCAGAATGTCATGTTTGACGCAGATATTAGCAATACGAATAAGTTCGGTTTGTGTGAATACTTTTCCAGTCGGATTATGAGGAGAGCAGAGTAATAGTAATTTGCACTCTGGCTGTGCTGCAAGCTGCTCCAATTGGCCAAAGTCAATTTCCCAACCTTGTTCGGTGCGAATCAGAGGATTCTCACTCAGAGTCCTTCCAGTCGAAATTACTGCATCCAGAAACGGTGGGTAGATTGGAGTTTGGATAATAACCTGGTCACCTATTTGAGTGAATCCCAGTATTGCAGCGAAGATGCTCTGCACTACGTCAGTGCCCACTACAGCCAAGGCAGGATCGAGCGGGGTGTTGAATTTTTCTAGGTACCGATCGGTAAAGGCTTCCAGCAACTTCTCCTGGAGCTCAATGGATCCGTAACCAAGGTCTCTTGAATCGATTGGTTTTTGGATCGCCTCGACGATTTCATCAGCAATTCCGAGATCCATATCCGCAATCCATGCAGGCAGGATATCGTCAGGATAGTTCCTCCATTTGGTGCTGGTGAATCTTTGGGCGCGTATCTCAGAATCTGTCGCCATGTGGCAGGTCTCCTACGGGTTGGACTGAGGTAATAAATAAAGAGTAGTTGGAGAGCGGGAATTTTGGAATGACTTGCAATCTATGGGGCCAACTGAAATAAATTCTCCTTTCAGCTTTGATTTTTCCATAACTGGAACTGAACTTAAAATCTATGCTCAGCTGGCCCATGCTGGTATGTAGCCGGTTTGCCTTGTTTATATCCGTTTATTCGGTAATCAGGCAATGCAGTATCCAAGAGGGGAGCGATCTGGCCGAAGCTCTGTGATTCACAAACGGGGGTATTCCAAAAGGATGTGTTTTGACCCTAAGCTATCGGTTAGTTGATTGAGATTTTCTTTATTGGGGACTCGTGGGTTCTAAAGGGGGCTAGGTGACGATTAAGACGCAGGTTGGGATAATCGGAGCAGGACCAGCCGGACTGATGCTCTCAGAATTACTTGCAGCGCAAGGTGTCGAATCGGTTGTGCTTGAGCGCAAAGACAGAGTGTATTGTGAATCCCGCATCCGTGCCGGAGTTTTGGAACAGGGGACTGTGGATTTACTTGATTCAATTGGATTGGGCGAAAGGCTTCACCGTGAGGGGCTGGTGCATCAGGGGATATACCTTCAATTCAATGGGAACCGGCATCGAATCAATATGGCAGAACTTACCGGCGGCAAATGCATCACAGTCTATGGACAACAGGAGGTTGTCCGAGACTTGATTAAGGCCAGACTTGAAGGGGAGAGGCCGCTTTTTTTTGAAGCGGAAGCTTTATCAATTGATAATTTGACATCAGGTGGGAACCGGAAGCCGCAAGTGACGTTTATGCACCAAGGGCGCAATGAAGTTTTGGAATGTGAGTTTGTGGCGGGTTGTGACGGATTCCATGGAATTGCTAGAGCTGCAATTCCAAAAGGGCAGCTGACAACCGTATCGCGCGAATATCCGTTTGGGTGGCTGGGAATTTTAGCTGAAGTTCCTCCATCTACTGACGAGTTGATTTATTCATTTCACAAAAATGGATTTGCGATGCACTCTTTGCGTTCTCCTCAGCTTTCCCGCCTCTATCTTCAGGTTGATCCGGATGATGATATCAGAAACTGGCCCGATGACAGAATCTGGAGTGAGCTTCAAATTCGCCTTGGTGCTGCTGACTGGGTTTTGAATCAAGGTCCGATTATCGATAAAGGTATTACCCCAATGAGGAGCTTTATGTCCTCACCGATGCAATACGGAAGGCTATTCTTGGCTGGTGACGCCGCCCACATAGTTCCACCAACTGGAGCCAAGGGTTTGAATCTGGCAATTTCGGACGTAAAAGTTCTTGCTGAGGTACTTACGGTCAACTTCACCAGTGATAATCATGGTCTCCTTGAAAGCTATAGCGAGCGTTGCATTCGACGGGCCTGGCGGGCTCAGGATTTTTCCATGATGATGACATCCATGCTGCATCTGGATCCCAGGAGCGATTCGTTTGAATTGGAACTGCAGAGAAGCAGACAGGAATTTACAGTCAGCAGTAAGGCTGCCGCTACAGCCCTTAGCGAAAATTACGTTGGGATACCTTTTGATTCCCGGATCATGATGCCAAAATCATAGTCTTCCGGCCAGAAAAGATATTAAGCCTGCCGGCGCCGCTAGGGACCCGAAGCAATTCTTCAGCTTTCCTGTACTACTGTTACTTCTGAGATTTAACACGGAGTGGTGCAATTAGATGCAAACAGACATATTCCAACGATTGAATTCGCTGAAGGAGAGATATCCATGGCTGGCACCAAAGCGCCAGGCCGGTTCGAAAACTATTCATTTCTGGAATCAATTGTTAATAGCTGTTGTGGTCTATTTTGGTTATGAACTTACTTCCGAGATAAGCGCGGGTTCAAAGAGCGAGGCCATTCATAACTCCCTCAAAGAAGTTCATTTCGAGCAGACACTTCATATCTTTACCGAGCAACGGATACAAAGTTTCTTTATCTCGCACTTTCTTTGGATTATCAAGTTGTCAGACCTTTACTACACCACTGTCCATTTCATAATGCCTGTGGTAGTTCTGGTGATCCTTTTTCGAAAATTCCCTGAGAGATTTCTGGTGTGGAGAAATGTCATGGCTGTGATGAATCTGGTGGCTTTGGTAATCTTCGCTGTCTTTCCGGTTGCTCCGCCGAGGTTATTACCTCCTGCCTTCCATTTCATAGATACGCAGGCTGTTTTTGGAGGAGCAGGTTCACTTGATGCGACTCTTATGCGAGATGCAGGGAATCTTTATGCAGCGATGCCCAGTCTTCATTTTGCCTGGGCAATTTGGTGCGCATGGGCGCTCGCACCGGTAATCAAAAATAAATGGATTCGCTGGGCGGTTATAGCGGATCCGATTATCACGACATTTGTGGTGATTGTGACTGCTAATCATTTTTGGATTGACGTCATTGCCGGATTCGTTCTATTTTTGGCCTGTGGTGCTTTGTTCCATGCTTTCAGCGGTGGTCAGAGAGATCAGAGACTGAAATTAGCGGCAGTCGGAGGCGATATAGTCGAAGATGGCTAATTGACCTGGTTTTGGAGGTGGTTGTCAGGCTGGTATTTATCTATACCAAGGATTAGTCGCCCTGCGCCGAAAATAGATATTATGTCAAGTAAATGATTTGATGCTAATCGGAGATAAAGATGCATCTTGTATGTGTTGCTGCCCCACCGGTTGCGGATTCAAGAGTTAGCTAAAGTAATTGCCTGTCTGAAGATGCTATTTATGACGAGGCTGTTTAATTTAAATTTATTTATTAACGAATTTCAATTGTTTATTTTCGGCACTCGTGACTATGGACTTGTGGACGGTTGAGTGTAACCCTTTCTTACCATCGTTCCCCACGACCGGTTTTTCTTCCGTAATGCTTGCCACGTTCCTTCGATGCGCCATGCTGCGTGCAATTGCCTGAATCCAAAATTTTCGAGAATCGAGGCTAATACCGCATCCCTAAGGTACCGCCATTTGTCGTACTTGTGGTAAGACAGTTCCTCTACCAGCAGTGACAGAATTGACAGAAGGATTCCGTAAAGGAGCGCTGCTGCGAGAAATAATCCTGCGAAGTCGAAATTAACCATGTGGAATATCAATGCTATTGCAAGGATGAGAATTCCACCGATTTCCACAAAGGGACCCAGAATCTCAAAGAATATAAAGTACGGTATAGCAAGTAATCCCACTGATTTGTAGCGGGGATTAAATATCATGCGTTTATTAGTCCAAATCACCTCCGCCAATCCTCTGGACCACCGTTGTCGTTGTTTTCGTAGGGTCGCGGTATCTTCGGGGACCTCGGTCCAGCAGATGGGTTCGGATACAAATACTATTTGGTAAGGTTTCCTGGCGTTAGTGTAATACCGGTGCAGCCGGGCAACGAGGTCTGCGTCTTCGCCGATTGAGTCATGGTTATATCCGCCAATTGCTATGACCCCCTCTTTCTTGAATACACCAAACGCACCGGAAATAATCAGTAAACCGTGTAGACGTGACCAGCCGGTTCTACCGAGCAGAAATGCTCGAAGATATTCAACAATTTGTATCTGAACCCATCTGCTGGAC
>JAKBSX010000084.1 GCA_021844725.1 Actinomycetes bacterium
ACGAGAGAATTGGCAACGCAAATTCACAAGGACTGCAAACCTTTTCTGAAGGCATTGAATCTGCGGGCTGTATGTGCCTACGGCGGTGCACCAATCAAAGATCAGATCGCAGAACTGAAACGAGGTGCGGAAATTGTTGTTTGCACACCTGGTAGAATGATTGATCTCCTGGCTGCAAATGCCGGTCGAGTCACGAATTTGCGAAGAGTTACGTACGTCGTGCTTGATGAAGCAGATAGGATGTTCGACATGGGCTTTGAACCCCAGGTCATGAAGATTATGGCCAACATTCGACCCGACAAGCAGACGGTGCTGTTTTCTGCGACTTTTCCACGTAACATGGAAGCACTTGCTCGAAAGACCTTGATCAAACCCGTTGAGATTATTGTCGGCGGCAGAAGTGTGGTTGCACCTGAAATTACCCAGATTGTCGAGGTTCGAAACGAGAATACGAAATTCTTGCGTCTCTTAGAACTGCTAGGAAATTTGTATTCGGATGAATCCAACGACGATGCTCGGACTTTGATCTTCGTTGATCGACAGGAGGCCGCTGATAGTCTATTGCGTGAGCTGATGCGCAAGGGCTACCCTTGCATGTCTATTCACGGCGGTAAAGATCAAATAGATCGAGACTCTACCATTGCTGACTTCAAAGCTGGCATTTTTCCGGTCTTGATAGCGACGTCGGTTGCCGCTCGGGGTTTAGATGTCAAGCAATTGAAGTTAGTTGTGAATTACGACGCGCCGAACCATTTGGAAGATTACGTTCATCGAGCTGGGCGGACAGGACGTGCGGGTAATACGGGAACTGCAGTGACTTTCCTCACTGAGGATCAAGAAAGGTACTCGGTTGATATTGCAAAGGCATTGAGACAAAGTGGTCAGGCAATACCTGAGCCTGTCCAAAAACTCGTGGATTCTTTTCTCGAGAAAGTCAAAGCAGGCAAAGAGAAAGCTTCTGCATCTGGGTTTGGAGGTAAAGGTTTGTAACGCCTGGACCAAGAACGAGATGCAGCAAGGAATCGCGAACGTAAAACTTATCGCACCGGGGACGAAGTGGAGGAGGAGGAGCGCGAAGAAACCAAAGAGAAGAAAGGAGAAGAATTGTTCACCAAGGTGGCCTCAGCGGTTCAACCGGCCTCAGCTTCGACGCCTATGCTCGGTATTCCGAAGGGTATTGACTTGGATGGGAAGATTACAGTTCACAAAACAGAGAAGCCTGCGGCTGGAAAGACCTCGAATGATCCTTTGGATAAGGTTGGCTCAGCAGTGGCTGATATCAATGCCCGACTAAGTCGTGCTGGTGTCATGAGAAGCGGTGTTCCGATTGATAATAAAGGTCCTGATGCGGGAGCGTTCCATGCAACACTGGAGATCAACGACTTTCCTCGTAAGTTTTCCATCCTTACTTCCCTACTTTCATTTGCCAGAATCTTAATCAGGATTCCTGCTAACGTTTGTTCGATCCGATAGAAAAAGCACGTTGGGCTGTTACCAATCGCACTAACGTTGCCAAAATCCTCGAAGCCACAGGCACGTCCATCACGACCAAAGGAAATTATTACCCCGCAGGCAAGGAACCAGGGTCTGGCGATACTCCAAAGTTATACATTCTGGTCGAAGGCGACACGGAACTTGTTGTCACGAATGCTATGCGAGAATTGATGCGTTTGCTGAAAGAGGCTACGATCGCTGCGGCAGATAGTGAGGCTCGCGCACCAACCAGTGGACGCTATAATGTCGTGTGATTGTATTCTTTGCATTCATGGATGGTCTTGGAGTTGTTGCTTATGGAATCTTGTACCAAGCTAGTATCTATTAACGCTGGTCTGGGTCTTGCAAGAGACATTGACAAGAGACGTCTATTAATAAAAAAAATTGTCGCAGAAGCCTTAGATTATAAGACAGCGTAGCTGTAGTTTTGCGCAGCATAATCAGCGGCAGTTTCTAAAGTTTGCAAGAGACGGCGATTCTACATATGAAGGTCTGCCGTCCTCCATTGCAACAAGTTAAAACTACACCTTGCACGAGTCCTGATTACCGCACAATCCATAATTTTTTTTCATTGCCGAGACATTAGATTTTAATCTATAAAAGCCGAAAGAATCGATTCATGAAAACATCACATGTCTCGTCGTCAGAGTTCGCATGCCCTTGAATACAATAGAGGGGGCGGGTATCTTCTAGATAATAAATCCCGGTGGATACAGAAAATGAAGACCTTCAAGGTGATTACAGGAAATGAAGTGTAGGACGAAATGTTCAGGAAACTGTTATCATGCTATGAGGTTTAGACCTTGACCCCAGGGAACGACTCTGATTATCCTGTTTGTGAGTGGACTTCAAGTGCCGTTTCAGTTGGTCTAAAAGTGAAAGAAATGGTCATGTCAGCATTGAACCAACCCCAAGCGTGAATTAAATGTAAATGGAGAGAAGAAAAAAAAAACATACCAGCTCGTGTAAAACTTTTCCCACATCCCGGATAAGAACATTTATGCCGTCGTCCGATGTGCGTCAATTTGTGACTCGACATGTTCGATGACTATCAAGCCCAAAAAAAATTAGTTTCGAAATTCGTATAATCCGTCAATCTAATATAAAAGAACTGGACAAGAAATCATAGAGAAGCTGCATACATCACCGGTCTGAAAGTCGCACCCAGGAAAAGTGCATTTGAATGGCTTCTCGCCCGTGTGGGTTCGGGAATGGGTTTTTAGCTCGCTGCTATCAGTGAATGCTTTACCGCATTCCTTGCATTTGAACGGTTTCTCGCCGCGATGGCTACGTTCGTGACGTTCAAGGGTGGCCTGTCGCGCAAACGCTTTTCCACACACCGTGCAAGTATAATTTTTGTCTGTTTAGTTCTATCGATTAGTCTTCTTGCAGGAGTGCCTTCTGAGATATCATCGAGAGACAACGTACAATTACTGTGGGTCAAGAAATGTCCCTGAAGTTTAGATTTTTGAGAAAATGGTTCGTGTGGGCGGTGGCAACCCTCCCAACAGCAGTAGTATCCATGACCCTTGGATCCGTCGATGGGTTGCATGTGGTGAGTCACAAGATGTTGCTGAAGATCTCCGCAACAAGAGAAAGAGGCGTTACATGTAGATTTGCCGCAACTCCAGCGGCAAACGTGCGAATTTGCTGCTGTTTCTTCTTTGAATGGAGGAGTAGGACTCGTCAAGGCTGAGGAGATAGCTCTGTCAAGAGAAGGGGGACTGTCTATAAAGCTGGAAATGGTTGGCGGGCTCACGCTTTTGCGAGTGTTGCAGGGGGCAGTATGGTGAATCAATTCGTGATGATGAGCTTGGCCGTGAAAATGACGATGGACGCGGCTTTGTGATTGTTGCTTGGAGAATTCTACTAAGCGAGTGTCGCCCGAATTCCGTAGATAGCATCCCAGATGTTGGAAACCTTCATCGGCGCAAGATTGTTGTCCGTCAGCTTGAAAACAGGGCATCTTGCTTGTTGGATTTCCTTCTGGATTGAACCTGGCAAAATTTTCGTATTGCAAAGGTGCGTCGAAGGTCGCGTTACTCATCATGACATTCGCATCCACGTTTGACGGAGCCATCGGGTTCGAAGGAAGAGCAGATATCCATGGGTTACCACAATCCTGTGAGTACATTTGACCCGTGAATACAAAATCACAAGCTGGATTGTGACATTGAGAATCTGATACGGCATTGTCGACGGTGCAATTTTGATGGCACCTTGCTGCCGCTGAATGATTGATCATATGTGATTCGTTGAAAGACATATCGGTTTGGGGTTCAGCCATAGCGGGCAGATACAGGGCGGGTTCCCATTGAAAACCAGGCTGCCGAAGCAGGCCCGTCGTTGTATTATTATTATTATTATTATTATTTCCTTCGTTCTGCCCTTGTTCGCAGCAGTGTGCGTCAAAACAAGCGGAGGCTGTGCTTTCACAAAGTGCTTCTTCGCAGTTTGCATTCGAACACACTGTTGATACCAGGTCGCAATCCACGAAGCCATCACACACGGACGAGCAATTCAAAGAGCAGGTGTCCTTTGCGCAATAGCCGTCTTCAATCCCGCAGGGTACGTCGGTGGTGGGATGAACATCGTCGCATTGCCATGATCCGGGTGGAAGTATGGGAAGCTTACCCATGATATCGTCAAAGGTCTCCCAATGACAGTCCAGGCAGTATTCTGCAGCTTCCCGGGAAGACATGACTGCGAGAAAAGAAGCGCTGAGAAGATGCCACTGCGAATATACCGAAGGTGCTGGACGAAGAATTTTTTCACGGATCTCACGGGTTTGGTTTCGCAGATTAGATAAGAGCTGAGGCTTTTCGTTTCCGGCGAGAATCAGGCACAGATGATAGGTGAAGAGGAGAAGATATCTTTTCCTTCTTCTGCTTCTTCGAGTCGGGTAAAATCGACAGTGCGTCCGTCCAGTTCCAACCGAGAAAAGAGAGAGTGAACACTGCGCAGCAAGAAGTGAATGAGTGAAGTTGTTTGTTGGTCGCGGAGGGGCGACGAGTTGAGGACCTTGGTGGTGAGAGCCGGGTTTGCGGGACTCGGAAATTTATGAGGTGCCAGCGCCTTTAAAATCTTTAAAACTTGGATTAAGACGCAGATGCAACCTCGCAGATAATCGACTGCTCAAATTCAGTCTGGAAATGGACATGTCTTCAGGTGTGAATATACAAAAAAGACATTTATTTGGTTGGGAAGTTGGAAAAAGAGAAAGAGAAGAGAGAGACTCGAAAATAACTGGTGACGTATTAGGTAAGCATCCGGCGTGTCCAGCCCGGCCAATCAGAGACAAGTCACATTGTATTCATCCAGGGCGAACTCACAAAGAGGAAGAGAGAAGACAAAGAGCGCTAGATAGAAGGTAAATTACAGCTACTTTGAGATTAAATGCTAATTCTGCTGAATGAGCGCTTTTTAATACGATCTGTTTTGGTGTTATGTCTAGAAGTGAAGGGTTCTTCTTATATAGAGCTCAGCCACGTGCCGGTCTGTCTCCGCGGCGAATTCCCAAGCAATCTTGACAGTGTCGCTCTTGCACCGGACATCCTCCCGTCCTCAACTGTCGATTCCAAATGTCTGCCGACTATTTGACATAACAAAGTCGATGATCAGACACAGAACGATCTTTTCCCGACTGTGAATCCAGAGAATATCGAAATTGTCGTCATTCGAGATTCCCCGCGTCAGACATAACGCTCCGCCCGAGAAGCCGACTTTGCTTATTTCAGGAATACCCGGACCTTCGAGGCGCCAATAAGTCGCAATTGCTTTTCAAGGACATGGGGGGAATATGCTCAAAGTCCGCTAACAAGCCCGACGATGCGTTCTCTCAGCCAGGCCGCGTGCTGGGATCCTCGACCGCGCCAGGAACATCCGCTCAGCCTGCGCGCGCATCGGTTCCTCACAATGTAGTAGCAACGCAGGGACCCGGGCGAACACTAGGAGGGCCTACTTCGTCGTCCGACAATGCGGATGCCCGAAATAAGGCTGCTGAGGCTGCTCAGGTATGATGATCAAACCCTATCAATGGCAATAGCAATGGCCATGGGGGGATTTTGACTCCGTTGACTGATGTGCAATGACAGAAACGCGCGGAAGCTCTGCAGGCTTCCAGTAAAGGAAAACTGGGAAGCCAGCTTGCTGCTCAGAAAGCTAGGACACAAACACAAACGTTGAACGAGGCCAGTCAGGCTGAAGTCGCCGCCAGGAATGCAGATAGTGCTGCAGAAACGAGAAACTGGAACTGAAACTGCTTGTGTCTTTTTTTTGTATTGTATGATTCCTCCAAGTTTTAACATTCCAGCGCTATTGCATCCGTTCTACGAGTATTTTTCTGAGCGTACGTTGGGTTGTATGAAACCTTGAAACATCAAAATGGGTGGTATTTGTCTGCTATCTCTCGCATTACTCATATCATCTTCCTTTTTCTCGACTAAGTGGTCATTCTCATGCCGCCGTTGGCGTTGACAACACTTCCTGTACACCAAGCGGCGTCTGCCGTACATAGCATAGCCACAACACCGGCAATCTCGCTCGTGAAAGCAGGCCGTCGGCCACCCATCTTCTCCTGAATCAGTCGGATCTTCTCTGCATCTAGCCCTTCTAGATCGCTCGCGTCCGCCGCGACTTTGCTTAAGGGCGTATTGTCTTGCCAGCCCTGAATATCCTTCCAAAACTGTTCTCCAGTAAGGAAATACATATCACCAATCACGGGCCCCGGATTAACGGCGTTCACAGTGGCTCGGTCTGCCAACTCTCGAGCCCAGGTCCTCGTCATAGCTTCCAGAGCAGCCTTTGTACCGCCGTATACAGACTGGCCTTCAAAGCCGAGACTCGACGAAACGCTAGAGATATTGACAATACGACCCGACCGATCCTTGGGTAAGTACGGAATACACGCTTGAGTGAGCAGAAGAGGCGCGAGCACGTTGATATTGTAATGCCAATGGAAATACGACGCGTCGATGGGTCCCTTGTCGGCATCGGCGAGTTTTCGATCTTGCGAAACGCCCGCGTTATTGATTAAAATGTCGATGCGGAGCGGTTGTTGATCGTTGCCGACATGCGCCTTGCAAGCTTCGATTATGATTTCGCTCGTTTTCTGGGCGTCGGTCAAGTCTGCGCGAACGGTGGTGCAGCGCACACCGTGCGTCTGTGAGAGCGACGACGCTAGTTCTTCTGTTCTAGCCCTGGATGATTCGGAGGTGTAATTCAGGAGAAGTGAGCATCCTTTGCTGGCTAGATTGCGGGCTATCGCTTCGCCGATACCTATGCGTGTTTCATTCATGGTCAGCGAATATTCCAAGCTCTTCTTCTATTCCTGAGTAAAAATGAATCCTCTTTGAGAGACCACGTACCTCGCGACCCTCCAGTCACAATGCCAAATTTTCCGTCCAAAGGTCGCGCCATTGGGACTATTAGTTATCTAAAAACAGAGAACAACTCCAGCAGTCTGATGAGCGCAATGATTCAGATCAACCGAATAGAAGCTGTCTAGATCTACGTGACTTCTTCAAGTTCTTATATTTTTGGACATATGCTTCACAACAACGTCTGTCGCAATATGATACGTGAGAACCTAAGAGAATCTAACCGGGTTGGCGGGGCAGTTCTGCAATCATACTCCATTTTCCACACTGAATAGTTACAGTTTATCCCAGGTCACCGCAAATTAGCCAGTCGACCGCTATGTGTTGTACCATAAAAGGTACCCGCAGAGAAAAATTGGAGAGAGACTATAGAGACTCTCTTTGGCGACGAGAGTATATTAACCGGTGGGTGGAAACCATAGCGATACAAAAAATAAATATTGGAGATAAGATATTGGATTTGGTGGGGGAGACACGGTAAAAAAAAGCAGAGAAACGCGGCTCGGGATAAATTCAGACGCTTATTTTTCCGTTTCTGCACGTGATGGTTATGTAAGCTTACATCAGACAGACTAGTTACTAACTAGTTAGTTAGTTAACTAACTTAACTATCCCTGGCTTTGTCTGCAATCCATTATCCCATTGAACTGTTCTCCCACTATGCTGGGAATCTGATACTCAAGACTCAAGAGTAGCACAGTGACGGTCTATATCATTCTTTATCGTCTCGCCCGACATCCGAGGACTATCCCCCGTTCGAATGAAAATCTGTTGATCCTGAAGTCTAGAAATGTCTCCTTCCAGAACATCAGTTAAATCCCGGAGGTTCTCTGCACTCAAGGTCCTTCTGCAGTCCGGAAGTTACGATGAACTTCGTCAGGATCTTCCAACGAAATAATCCTGCCGTTTTGCAATCAATAAGTCCTACGATCCGTCGTTGTCCGCAATACAGGTTTGGTTATATCATTGTGCATGAAGCTCAAGATACCAGGGCAATATCCGTACACAAGTCCTTGGCCAGGCTGCGTTCTGGTTCAGTTACATTTTTGCTGTCGCAGTATTGACCAAGCGCACTAACAAGTCTAGTATCCACTGTTTCAGTGTCGCCTGCTACTGGCTCTGTATTAGCGTGTATCATTATGTATTAGTATGCATTAGTTTGTACTAGTATGTAGTAGCACGGAGGATGTATCATATGTCATGCAACCAGCACCGAACCCTGGCGCCAGCTCTGGGGTACACTTGCAGGGGTCCCTGGTCGCAAGCAGGCCTCATAATTTCTCCGGTAGTCCCAACCGAGGGCAGTATTGACCATTGAAAACCAACTATTAGCTTGGATCTGTCTAAACGAGTAGATTCTCGGAAACGATGAAGAGGAGGAAGTGGGATAAGCAAAGAGACTATATCAGCCACGTGCCTCTCCCCACGCGGTGCACTGACCTCAGATCTCGGACGAATTGCTTGATTTCGCTGTCGGGAAATGGGTTTTTAGCTCGCTGCTATCAGTGAATGCTTTACCGCATTCCTTGCATTTGAACGGTTTCTCGCCGCGATGGCTACGTTCGTGACGTTCAAGGGTGGCCTGTCGC
>JAKBSX010000085.1 GCA_021844725.1 Actinomycetes bacterium
CGCAAGATACAGCACATGTACGGAACAGACGACAAGTTCCACTTTTCGGCACGAAATCTCAACTCAGCGCAGCTCTCATCTTCGCAGCTATCCGAGCATTCTTTCGGTCTGCTCCAGCTCCCTCACGTCGTCTCCCACATCATCCCCTCCTACGCACGTATGGTCCTAGCTGTGAGTTCTCTCGAGGAGCTGCAGGCCCTATCGACACCGACCTCTACCGCTTTCATAGCGAGAAGCACGGAGTCAAGGGATTCTGTGTTTTATATTTTAGGTTTCGAAGAAGAGAGCGACACCGAATCTATTGGTTCAATGAGCGAAGAAATATTTCAAGAACTCTTCGCCTCGGTAATGGAGAACAGCGTTGTGATTAGAGAGGACATCCATATGAGCCAGCTCAGTTCATGTTCAAGTTGGCTCTTGTTACCTATGAATGGACTCATATCTCCTGATGACGTGACTTCAATGGATCTTCAGTACAAGGAGGAAGTCAAGCCATCACTCGCTTCATCCAACTCCCTAGCGAAGACATCTTACAAAGATATGCTGAGCAGACACATCGACCAGCCGAAAGTCGTGGTAGAAGCACCTTCAGCTCCAAAGCATAAATGGGAACCCAAATTCGTTCTCCAGGCGGCACCGAAAGTACGAATTGATCGCAAATACGGACCCCAGCCTAACTATGTCGATGCAAATGAAGGTAAATTTCAATAACTTGTTGATTTCCTTGAAATAGTTCAGATCTGGGTGTCACCGATCTGACAGAAGCCTTCTACTCGGACAAGGCCTCGGTGGGCATGGCGAGACACAGAAATATGACGCTCCTGACTCCCGCTGAACAAGACCGAAAGAATGCTCGGATAGCTGCGAAGATGAGAGCTGCGCTGAGTTGAGATTTCGTGCCGAAAAGTGGAACTTGTCGTCTGTTCCGTACATGTGCTGTATCTTGCGTATTTTTCCAGTTAACTGTTTCCTGATGTAAATTTGTTGAGTTTATCGTGAACTGGGGAGTACTAATTCTAAGCCTCAATTTTTGCGATAGCTCTAAGGTGCTGATTGCTGTTGAAAGCGCAAAAGGCAGCATATAATAGTACAGTTTCAACACCAAAAAGAGGCGGGATAAGCAAACGGAGAGTTTGCTCTAGATGGGAGTTTTGTGCATCTATACTTAGCATATTGTACAGTTCGAGGACTCTTCATGTAAGTTTTCATCTTTTTTGTATGGTTGATGTGTCAGCATTTTTGTGAGATAGCCCAGTATGCATACTGAGCACCTCATTCTCGGGAAGGTTAGCTAGGTGCTAGGTGACTGCAGCTAGGTGAACAGGTGGCCAGAGGAGGTGGATTGAGGAGAGACCAGCGAGACATGGGGAAGAAGCGCGGGTCCCGCCAGTCCGCCGAGGACGAGGCCTACGAGGACAGCGACGAGGAGTTCACCCTGGCCAGTCTGCGGAGCAAGCGAGGCAGGGTGGGGCCGAGGGAGAGGCGGCCCGACGAAGAGACTCTGAGCGGCTTCTCTCTGACCGACAGCTCGCAGCTGCGGCTGAAGAAGGACCACGCCTCCCGACCGATCTGGGTGACTCGGGACCACCAGATCCTCCTCGAGGCCTTCAGCCCGCTCTACTTGCAAACTTACGACTTCCTTGTGGCCATCGCCGAGCCAGAGGCCCGTCCTGAGCTCATACACCGGTATCGCCTCACGCAGAACAGTCTCTATGCGGCGGTGGCCATCGCTATCGACACGGACACCATCATCCAGGTGCTGCATCGCCTGTGCAAGTCGGAGCTGCCCCTTGAAACGATTCAGTTCATCAAAGACTGCACTCGGACCTTCGGAAAGGCGAAGTTAATCTTGAGGAATAACAAGTACTATGTGGAATCCATCCATCCTGAGGTGCTCATGGAGCTTCTGAAACACGATGCTATCAAGGAGGCAAGGGTGCTAGACGGAGGAATCTTTGAAGAGTCGATTGCTCCCCTTGAAGATGAGGCGAACACTGGATACAAACACATTATCGCTTTGGACGACGACGATGATATTGAGAAGGTTTTGGGTTCAAAAGACAGTCAGAAGACTGTGTCCTTCCAGATACGGCAAGAGAGTGTTCAGGTGGTGAAGAAGTATGCTCTCGACGGGTACCCCCCTTACATAGCCAGCTACCCTCTCATCGAAGAGTATGACTTCCGAAATGATACTTACAATGCGAGTCTTCAAATTGATTTACGGCCATCCACTCGGATTCGACCCTACCAGGAGAAGTCGCTGAGTAAGATGTTCGGCAACGGAAGAGCTAGGTCGGGACTGATAGTGCTTCCTTGCGGGGCGGGGAAATCGTTAACTGGAATCACTGCGGCCTCGACAATCAAGCATGCCGCTGTCGTAGTCTGTATCAATAATGCTAGCGTCAAGCAATGGAAAGAAGAATTCAGAAAGTATAGTACAGTCGATGAGAGTTTGTTAAAGATCTTCACCTCCGACACCAAGAACTTTCTCCCTCCAAAAGAGATCGCTTGTGTTGTCATTACCACCTATTCAATGCTTTGTCACACGGGGAAGAGGTCGGAGGGGGGAGATGAAATTATACAGGCCATTAATTCACGAGAGTGGGGACTGCTTATTCTAGATGAAGTCCACGTAGCTCCGGCGAAGATGTTTTCAAAAGTCCTCAATATAGTAAATGCTCATGCAAAGCTCGGCCTCACCGCAACTTTAGTGCGAGAGGATGATTTGATAGCAAATTTAAACTTCTTAGTCGGGCCTAAGCTGTACGGTAAACAATCCCAATCATGATGAATTCCATGTCATATGCTACATAGAGGCGAACTGGATGGATCTCACACAGCAAGGTTACCTCGCGAATGTGGAATGTACAGAGGTGTGGTGCTCAATGACCAAAGAATACTTTATCGAATATTTAAAACTTGAATCAAAGAAGGGTCATCAGTTTAAACGGACACAGCAGCTACTTTACATACTGAATCCGATAAAATTTAAGACATGCGAGTACCTTCTGCATCGTCATAAAGCTCGAGGGGACAAGATCATCCTATTCAGTGACGATGTCCCTGCACTCCTGCTGTATTGTGAGCTTTTGAAAATTCCTCATATCTACGGTCAGACTACGCAGCAAGAAAGGTCAACAATCCTAAGCTCCTTCAAAACTCACCCTAAGTTCAACTGCGTTGGCTTAAGCAAGGTCGGAGATACTGCGCTCGATATTCCTGAAGCCAATGTAATTATTCAAGTTTCGAGCCATTTCGGCTCCAGACGGCAGGAGGCTCAGCGACTGGGAAGAATTTTACGACCGAAGCCTAACCCAACTGGTGGTTTCAATGCATTCTTTTACACTCTCGTGAGTACAGACACGAAGGAAATGTTCTTCAGCTCCAAACGACAGCAGTATCTCGTTGACCAGGGTTACACTTATCAAGTGAACCACGAGCTCGCGATCCAAGCGATGACCGAGTCTCGTATTCTTACTAATCTTAAAAAGGAGCTGGACTTGCTAAACATGGTTCTTACTTACCGTTGCGACGAGAAGGATCAAGCAGAGAACAAAGCACTGGCCGCAGCTGCTGGCGGAGAAATTGAGGCTGAGGGTCCAATTCCCGTTGTCAAAAAGCGAAAATCTAAGCTTAGTGCCCTATCAGGGGCCGATTAAGTCCGATAACAAATACCTTCTATTGAAAATTACAGTATATTGTTAATCTTTGACAATATAAGCAATCTTACTTTGGATTCCTGACTCCCTTTCGAAGTTATATCACTACTCCTCGAATACTTGATAGCAGTTCCGTTGCGGCGAGTAGTTCCGTTGGCGAGTAGTTCCGTTGTGTCCGAGCGCCTTGTATTTTCACGAAATCGTCCTGCTGCCCCTCCTACTGTCTGGTGGCGGGCTAAGACTACAGAGAGCCAGAAGCTAGACAAGGTTGAAGCTGCCCTTCGTTGGCCTCGGTCCGGTCCACTGGACTATCCACGAGTTCTGCTCGAGAATCATCGCCATCCAAGACATACTGTAGCTTCGAATGGTGGTCGAGGAGAGGACGGCCCAGATCACCTTCGGCTTCCACAACCTGCCCTCCTCGAAGAACGAGGACAGGGGCACCATGGTCCCCTTCCACACAGGTGACTAGGACATTCTTCGACATTTCCACTGGATTATTTCTCTAGCTGACAATTTCCCTGACATCGCCTCCTTCGGAATTTTCGATGGCCACTTCGGAACCGTAGCCGCCTCAGTTTGTGCTCAACACCTGCATAAAACCATACTGAAACGATTTGAACGATTGCAATCGATGCGATCCGCTCAAAAGTCACCCCTCTTATCTTCTCAGCAGCACTACGACGCGATATTTTGTGAAGCCATACGGCAGGTCTTCGAAGAGGTCGATGAGAACATTCGCTGCAAGGATAATTCCGGATGTACTGCTCTGAGTATATTCCTGGTTCGGAATACCGACGACGACTCCATTCGCTTGTACTGCTGCAATGTCGGTGACTCCAGAGGGGTGCTCTTCACTCCGTACATGGATGGGATGGACCACTCAATCCCAGAGGAAAATGACATCCGAGATGCTTTCTATGGAAACGACCTCGATCGGAGTGAGCATTCCCGGATTCTGTTTGCTTTCCCGATAAGCGAGGACCATAAGTTGGCTCTGAGGAGAGAGAAGATGCGACTGGAAGCTCGTCAAGACCTTCTGTGGCACCCGCTGCCCTCGAATATCGTCAAGGCGCAGATGATGATACACAACTCGCTTGATGAGGTGTTAACTCCTGAAATCATCGACAAGCAATCCCTGCAGGAGGTGGGCTACCCTCCCAAGGCTGTTCTTGAGGCGGCGTCAATTTTCGTGCAAAGTGTAACTGAGCCGGATGCTGTGACCGTTACGCCTCGTAAACTTGTATACAAGACAACGAAAACCCACGACTCGGATCTACCCCACTTCAAGGATGGTGAGCGAATTCTGATTGAGGGCGAGGAGTACGAGAGGATACATCGAAACTCTTTCATAGCAAAGCGGAAGACTGCCAACGGCGAGGAGAAGGGGCCCGAGGCGCTCTTCGGCATGTACAACTTCAGCACGAACATGACGCGGTCGATAGGAGACAGGTATGGACCGCGATCTTGTCTCGCCGTGCCAGACATCTCCGCCGTGACGATAAGGAAAAATGAATATGTGAGGATCGTTATTGCGTCAGATGGTGTTTGGGATGTGCTCAAGAATAGCGAGGTAAAGGATATCGTGCTTTTGGACAGGTCTCCAGAGGACGCAGCTGTGCGGATTGTTCAGCGCGCATACAATGAGAGGGAGTACAAGAAGCTCCGCCAGGACGACATCACTGCAATTGTCGTAGATGTCAACCCCGAGCTATTTCCTAAATTCAAATTTTCTTCATTATTGCCCAGTGCTTTGTCTTTTTCCAAAGAGAAGAGGGTTGAAACCAAAGCGACAGAAGAAACTTCATCTGCATGGACTTCGTCCCCAGTTGTTGTTGACAATAGCGAATGTAAATGCCTTATTTCGTAAATGTCAAGCATTACTTTTCAGCACATGCACAATATTAATCTTTGCTCCAGGAGCGATTATACTGCTGTAAACACTAACTGTGCAAACACAAACACAAAATAATCTAATAGACTATTGATCCCCTTGTACTTAATCGAG
Organism: Actinomycetes bacterium; assembly: GCA_021844725.1. The sequence goes on from JAKBSX010000085.1 coordinate 5,668, forward strand.
AACCCGCGGACGTTCCGTTTGCTCTATTCTTATCGTGTCAAAACTAGCAATGCAGTTTGTTTTCTTTATACACGCACTGTAAAATTGACAATTGGCATCGCGGAACAACTATTACTCTTCAAGCTGGTCTCTTCTATTGAACTAACATTTTGATTTTTATCGGATCTTGCGCGCTTGAGTTGTTTGAAATCGTAAATAGGTAGCGATCGCTGCTCCAGTTTTCGAGATCACTGATTCAAATCAGCCCATCCATTGGTCATGAACCCTGCCCCTTCCACATCCGCTTCTGCACGTGCTTGGGATCTCTTGGCAAAAATCGGGATGGATTCAAACTTCAAACAGGTATGGCCGCTTAGGATTAGCCTACCCCGACCACACGTGACAGCATTTACCTGGATGATCCACCCCGGAGCGGGATCGAGACTGGACAGTGCTAAGTTATAAACAGCTGGCTGACCTTCAGTGCTGCTTAAGTGGTATTGCGAGAAGGCTTTGCTGTTTGAGGAGAAAGATTACTTTCAGTCCTGAGCCGGTGGTGGAAACTCTAGAAGTTGGTTCCATTCGAAGTCCTTCCTGCTCTTTAAGGGGAAAGCTCATATCGTAATTGGGGATTAGGAGCTAGCTTATTATCTTATTATAGGCTGCGGGAGATGGACAGGCTTTCCTCATACGTGGTTCAATTTTGTATAGAGGTAGTAATTGGACTGAATTCTAATGTAGATTATTCGTAGAGATATTTAGTATGTTTGCTATAGGTCTAAATTAGAACAATTGCTCTATAAACCGTTTGCAGTTATCTAGCAAGAGCGATTTAAATAGGAAGAGCTTGCGTGCAAGCTATTTAGATACGAAGCGCATACAAGCATGGTAGTATGGTAGTTATTGCGATGCCATTCCAACCAGTGGTGGGTAAGAGCTAATTTAAATTTAAATCAACTTAAGTCTTAACTAGAAAATTTACACGTTTAAAAATCTGCAAGGCTCTAAGATTAGTAGGTTAATATAGTAAACTGCCGGTACCTAGTCGCAGGAAATGCGATGTTTAGCTAAAGACAAATCAACGCATTGCGTGAGAGTTTTTGAACGAGGTTCTGCTTGTCCCCCTCAATGACTCTCAACACGGCCTCAGTTGAAGATTTAATGAGCAAAGTCGAAGAGCGAAGTTGTTTCTTTGGAACCAACGAAAGAATCACGACACAGACATCACCCCACAAAGTTTGGAATGCCCAAGCAAAAATACGAAGGCGAACGGATCTTTCCAAGGCGACCCGCGAAATCGAATTGATTGCTGGAGAACCGAATAAATCCAGTTGGGGGGCCTCTATCATCTGTTCCACCTTTTCCAATAGGTTTGAAGGACTTAAAAGTTGCAGAGTTACCGATGCGGCCAAAGGGTGTCTACCGCAGTATCGAAGATCGGCTACTAAACGATAAAACACTTCGGGAGGAACTCTACAGCGTGCGCCTGTGCCATATTTCCAATGATCCAAACGGGAAAACCGACCGTAGCATAAAGGGAGAAGTTGTTGAATAATGCTTCCACGTATAGACCTGCACCTTACTTCGCTATTAAATTTCTTCCCTTTTGTCAATAATGGACCGCTAGAGGATCCTCGCGCGCTTGAAACTCTCCTTGGTTGAACATGCTGATGGGGTAAAGAAAAAGGATCATTGGACTCAGAGACTACTAAATCTGTGTAACACACGCTTATATCTATTATCAGCTTCCCGAAATGCCGAAGCTCAAATAGAAACTTCTTGATGCGGTAACTGTTTGGCAACAGGTCCTCAATGGTATCACTTGCGTAAGAAACATCAGGATAAAGGAGCACTGAATCGCTATCAGCATTCGTTCCACACCGTATTTGAAAGGATGAAATTTTGAAACCAGCTCCATTATAGACTTTCACCTTCAGCTCCAAACAGTATTCTTCATAGTGAACTTGCAGACTTCCATAAATAGTCAGTAAGTCTGATGACCCGCTGAGCAACTGCCAGCTTGTCAAGTCATCTTGATATGCTTTGTGGTGCTGAGGAGGGGATGCAAATGATTTTTGAGCTACATGGACTCGGATGATATCATCAATAATTGCCAGATTATCATCGAAATGAAGAGGGATACTTGAAGAATCGTCGATACCGGGCCAACTCCAAGAGGAAAAAAAATTGTCGAAAAGTATGTTATTTACATCGCCACGTGATTTTAACAATATCTGAGAGGACTTCGTCGTCAGTGGTGAAGGTGACGAGTAAAGAACTGATGTAAAGGACGATTGCGGAACGACTCCGAGTGGCGATAATGATTCAGAATTTCTCAAAGTTAAAGACTGACCAATAATTGCCTCAAAAGGATCGTCGGATTTTTCAGACTGATTGTATGATTGCCCTTGTTGAGTGGGAGACAAAAGGGCATCAAAAGGGTTAGTACTTGGCGGGGGGAGATTCACAATGCTGAAAGGTTCTGTCGGTGAGAAAGAACTATATACCCAGTTCGCTGACTGGTGTTGCCCAGAAAACTCAGAAAAAGCTGAACTTGAGCCGTTGTTTGCAGAAAATGTTACAGCATTAGACGAGAAATCTGCTCTAGGTTCCGAAGTTAAGTCCTTGCTTTTAGACTTAAATGGAGTGAGATTCTTATTGCTATTTGTGGTGAAAGCAGGCTTCGAGAGAATTTCTGTCGTTCTCCCTACTTCGCCAGACTCTCGCAAATCATCTTGTCCCAGACGCCAAACTGCAATGAGTATTGTGCCGTACTACGCTTCCTCTTCGACCTGCATCGCCACTA